>DAYE01000095.1 GCA_002506745.1 Euryarchaeota archaeon UBA33 | reverse complement strand
AGAGCTTGTAAAATCCTGTGAAATATTACATGAAATTGAGGCGGTCGTTGGAAGTTTAGAGTAAACGAGTGAATTGTCCAACAACGACACGGTTTCTTAATTCTTTATCATCGGAATACGAATTTCTGTTTTCTGCACTAGTTCAATTGCTTCTTTGTATCCTGCATCTGCATGTCGAGCAACCCCTATCCCCGGATCTGTCGTAAAAACTCGTTTAATGCGCTCATCTGTTTCTTTTGTTCCATCGCAGACAACGACCATGCCTGCATGGGTGGATAGACCGATACCAACGCCGCCACCATTATGGATCTGAACACTGTCTGCCCCTGCTGCGCAGTTGAGCAGTGCATTTAGGAGCGGCCAGTCAGCTATCGCGTCGCTTCCATCTCGCATTGCTTCCGTTTCTCTATACGGGGACGCAACACTTCCACTGTCGAGGTGATCCCTGGTGATTGCGATCGGACCGATTTCGTTTTCTCGAACCATTTTATTGATCAGTAGAGCAAATTCTGCTCGTTCTCCGTACCCGAGCCAACAGACCCGTGCTGGGAGACCTTCCCAAGGGAGGTGCTTTTCCGCTAAGGCTATCCAGTTTGTTAAGACACCATCTTTAGGAAATAGCTTCAAGGCTGCCTGATCAGTCTTTATGATATCCTCTGGGTTGCCGGTGAGTGCGAGCCAGCGGAATGGTCCACGGCCGACACAGAACATGGGTCTGATGTACGCAGGCACAAAACCTTGATAATCAAACGCGTTGGTTAGACCAGCTTTTAATGCTTGGCCTCTGAGGTTATTTCCATAGTCGAATACTACTGAGCCTTTTTTCTGAAAATCAAGCAGTGCTTTACAATGCTGTTTGATGCTAAACATGGATTGTTTAATGTAGTCCGTTGGATTCTTTTTTCGTAAGGCAGCTGCCTCGTTGAGTGTGTCTCCATAGTACTTCGCAGGGACATACCCGTGGAGTTCATCGTGGGCGGAGGTTTGATCGGTGACGACATCAGGTCTGAATCCGTCTTTTACAAGTCGTGGCATAATCGTTGCGCAATTCCCAAGCAGACCAACGGAAAGGGGTGTTTTTTCTTTTTTTGCTTGTGTCACAAGCTCGAGTGCTTCGTCGATATTCTTTATTTTTTTATCGCAGAACCCTGCGTTGATTCGTCGATCGATGTGTTTCTCGTCGCATTCAACTGCAAGGCAGACACCCTGATTCATGGTGACCGCGAGTGGTTGTGCGCCTCCCATACCACCCAGACCACCGGTGAGGACGATTTTTCCTTGAAGAGTGCTTTTAAAATGTTTTCGTGCACAGGCAGCAAACGTCTCATAGGTCCCCTGGATGATTCCTTGTGTTCCGATGTAGCACCAGGACCCTGCGGTCATCTGGCCGTACATCGTTAAACCAAGTTGTTCAAGTTCTCTGAAATTTTCCCAGGTGCTCCAATGAGGGACAAGATTTGAGTTTGCGATAAGGACACGTGGTGCGGTTGTCCATGTTTTGAAAATGGCTACCGGTTTGCCTGATTGGACTATCAAGGTTTCATCATGCCCGAGATTTTTGAGGGCATCGACGATCGCATCGTAGCAGTTCCAGTTCCGAGCTGCTTTCCCGGTCCCGCCATAGATAATAAGTTCCTCTGGTTTTTCTGCGTTCTCAAGGTTGTTTTCAAGCATCCGTAGGATCGCTTCTTGTTTCCAGCCTTTACATCGAAGAGTGTTTCCTCGTTGAACCTTCACATGTCGTGCCATTATCTCAAGTTCGCACAAAGAATACGGTATACAAAAACTTTGTTACAAATTGAATAAAAGGGAAGGACGGCTGGCCTCACTAGGAGGGGATGGGATGCACTCTAACAAAATAACAACTACCAGCCCAATTCCTTCCATGTGATAATAAGAATAACCCCTATATATGCTTTTCTATTATATAAAGGAAATACTGACGACGTTACTGCCTCTGAGGATAATTCTCCCGAGTCGACGCTTCGTTTCATCCTTTGTTTCTTCGACTTCATCGAGCACCAGGTTCATGTATTCATCATATCCTAACAGCTTGCCATCAATGTGTCTGCCATCCTTTAAGAGAAGGAGTAATTTTTGGTTCACTGCTTTTTCAAGGACATCTAATGGTAAAGACATGGCAGAAGGTAAGGAGAGCACCTTTTTAAAACTATTCCTTACAATCTAGGAGAACGAACAGAAAGTCACTGGGGTAAGCCACCGATTTGAAGGCTCGGGTCCCCAAATAGTTCCCATGATTGTATGACTTTCGCATCGATCCATGAGTCGCCTAAGCCCGAAGTGTTCCATTCCACTGGATAGGTCTGGGCGTACCAGGTGACAGCAGCAGCCCAGGTGTCGCCAAGAACCGTGACATGGTCCTGACCATAGGCATGGAAAAACGCACATTCAAGTTCGTTGATGCCGCCCTTAAACGAGGTCTTATCTTCTTTTGTGTATCCCAGACCTGTACACCCAATGCAACTGATAGAACCGCCGGTTGGTTCTCGCAGGATTCGTTCACTCCAGCATTCTGGGACATATTCCTGTTTCCATTGTGTCGAAGAATTGAAAAGACGTCTGAGGCAGACATCGAACTGGCTGTTATGACAGCCGCTGACAACACAGACGGGCAGTCTGTCTTTGTTTCGGAACCGCCACATGTCGTTGCTATTCG
Organism: Euryarchaeota archaeon UBA33; assembly: GCA_002506745.1. GTDB lineage: Archaea > Thermoplasmatota > E2 > DHVEG-1 > DHVEG-1 > SM1-50. The sequence goes on along the minus strand of DAYE01000095.1, from coordinate 31,023 downwards.
GACCTTGAATAAACGAGGACCCGTTTGGAGCATTGTTCCCCCATTGTTTTGGACTGCCATGGCCAACGAAGTACACAAACCCCCATCCGTTACGGAACGCTTTTATCACATCTTTTTTATCTGAAAAAGTCTGATCTGATGTGTATAATCGAGTCGCGGTAAATCCAGTCATGTTTTCGATCATACGATCCCCGTAATACTCCCCTTCGTATCCGGTCCAATTCGCATTGCCCGTCTCAGGGTAGGTGTCCCCCGCGGCGACTAGCATGGTGGAGAACCATGGTTGGTGAAACACGGTCGTCTCATAGGTGATGATCTTCTGAACCATGATTCTGACTTCTCGTTCACTGCGGCAAGGAAGCCTTCCAACCGCGACATCGGGGATGAGATCAATAGCAACATCCTGGGCTGTTTCTCCGCTGTACCATTCTCCGTACAGGCCATCGTTATCGCTATCCCAACTCGAAAAATTTCCGTCTGCGTCGTAGATATCGGCGAAATACAGATCACTAAGATACCCATCATCCCAGTCATCAACCATGCTGACGTATCGAACAGGGCAATACCATGTTGGGAGAAACTGGCTGCTTCTACCGCCCACGAGAAGAACGTAGCGAATCCCCCATTCTTCCATCGCTGTTTTTATGAAGTATTTTATTTTCTCAGCATTGTCCCGACCATACCAGTACATCTGATGATAGACCTCTGGGAGGGTCACGAGTTTTGTACTCAGACCATGCGAGTTTTTATGACGTACTAGTGGTTGTAATTCGTCTTTGAATATCGTTGGAGTAAGAATGAGAAGCGTATACACATTGACGGGTGCTTGATGTGATTCTTTTAATTGAGTAACAACCTGCGTCGTGGTTGTTGTTGCTGAAACAAAAGGTCCTATGGTTGACCCAAAGAAAAGGAAGAGTATGCCAACTGTGGTTAATGTTCTTTTTTTCTGTGTGTTCATTACGTATCCCCTTCTATAACTATATGGCAGACTTAATAAATGTTTACTTTAGAATACCGGTGAGTTCCGATGCAGAGTATCCGCCAATCTTCAGACTCGGATCACCGAACAACGCCCATTGTTGCACGGTTTTTGCATCGATCGCACTATCCTTCGCTGCAGGGGTGTTCCAATCAATCGGATAATGATTCAGATAATCCGAAATAGCATTTCCCCATGCCTTCCCAAGGATCGTGGTTCCATTCACCCCGAACTCATGGAAGAACGTCGGTTCAAGGTAATCACCAGCACCGCTGAAGGATTCTTTATCCTCTTTTGACATCCCCAACCCTGTACACCCGATGGTCGCAATCGATCCCCCGGTATTGATCCGCATCAACTTCCATCCCCAGCATTCTCTGATCCAGGTATATCTCCAGAACGAACCAAATGGGATAGACCCACCAGAAAAATATCGTAATCCTTCTTCTCGTAAGCCCTTGATGATGTTGGCGGGTGTGACATCGAACTCGTTATTATGACAGCCACCGACGACACATATAGGAAGCATCTGTCTGTTTCTCAGACGCTCCATGCTCACTGTATTTAATCCTTTGACCCACGTCTGTGCATCATTCGGCGGATGCGTGCTCCAAGAAAACGCATTGGCATGGCCTTCAAAAAGCAAAAAACCACATCCTTTGTTTATTGCCCGGATGACGTCCTTTGGTCCAGTGAAAGACCCGTCAGACGTCCACAGCTTTATTGGTTCGAACCCGGACATGTTCTCGATTGCATCCATGGTGTTCTGTTCCCCTTCGTAACCAGTCCAGTTCGGATTCTCAGACTCCGGGTACGTATCACCCGCTACCACGACGAACCTGTTGAACCAAGCTTGTCCATATGCGGTTGTCTCATACGTGATAATCTTATGAACCATGACTCGTACTTCAGCTTCGTTCATACAGGCGAGTCGTCCAACAAAGACATCAGGGAACAGGTCGATATCTTGGTCTTTTGCTGTCTGCCCATACCATTCGCCATAGACTCCGTTGTTGTTGGTATCCCACGTGGAGAAGTTATGGTTCTTGTCATAGAGATCTGCATAATATAACTCTGAAATGAAACACGGCTCATCCCAGCCTGTGTTATTATCAGCATTGAAGACATATCGGATTGGTATGACCTGGAAATCCCCGACAAGCAGGACATAGGTGATTCCCCATTCTTCCTTTGCTGTTTTAATAAAATACTTAATTTTCTCTTGTTTATCTCTGCCGTGCCAGAACATCTGGTCGTACACCTGGTTGAGAGTCACTAAGCGTGTCTTAATCCCAACATGGTTCTTATGGACTATCAACGGTTGTAACGCATCAGAATATTTTTTTGGAGCAATAATCAGCAGATCATAGATTACCGGGCTTGGTTTTTCTGTAGAAGAGCCAGTCTTTTCATCGGTGTTATCATCAGAGAGATATGTATTTTGTGCTGCGAGAGAAGGACCGATGAGAAATCCAATCACCACTATAAAAAAAACAATTGATTTCTTCATAAGTGCGCTTCGCAAACTTTTCATATGAAATTCCCCATCAATAAATATACACGACACTTAATAAATGTTTAGTCCTTTTTTATACCTATGATGGATAATACTAAATAAAAAGAGTATTCTTGGAATGAGAAGTAACATCGAGGTGACATGAATAAATGTATTAATAGGAGTTGAGCTATGAGGTGCTTCTGATGAAATCAACCTGCAGCTATCCCTGTTATCGTACTAATAAAATACCTTCTTCCAAGGACGGAAAACAAAGAAAGCACCTGAAGCTTGTATTTTTTGATATGGATGGGGTTTTGCTAGATACGGTCAGCTCCTGGCGGTATATCCATGAATACTTCGGGACGACCAATGAACGTTCGATCATACCGTACCTCCGTGGGGATATCGATTATCTGGAGTTCATCCGACGGGACGTCTCGCTTTGGAAGACAGATGGAAAAGCAGTCAGCAAGGCGACTATTGAAAAAATATTGTACTCCATCCCTTTTATCAAAGGGGTGGAGAACTGTATCTCCTTTCTGAAGGAACATGAAATACGAACCGCGATTGTGAGTGCAGGTATTGATATTTTAGCAGAAAAAGTCGCAGCGGATCTTGGGATTGATTATGTGTTTGCAAATGAAATCAAGGCCGGTGCTGACGGGCGTTTGACTGGTGAAGGAGTGCTTCATGTGGAACTGATGCAGAAAGATAAGAATGTGAAAGAGTTGGCGCATAAACTTCATCTTTCCCTAGATGATTGTGCTGCGGTAGGGAATTCCTGCTTTGATATCCCGATGCTTGAGGTCTGTGGTCTTGGTATAGCGTTTAATCCGGAGGATGCTTGTATCGTTCAATGTGCTGACGTCGTTGTCAAGGACAAAGATTTGAGCAGATTAATCCCGACGTTCCAGACATTTCTCTGAAGGGTTACTCCGCAAGAAAGCTCTCCGTCCAGGTTGGTCGACTCGGTTCTTGTCCACTTTCTAAAAGTTGTTTCCAGGCTTCATCTGTCAAACGATCTGACATCGGTTGTTTGAATTCATAGTAACTGAGCACCGGACCAGCTCCTGCTATCACGTTTCCATCAGGGGTTTTATACGCAACGATGATAAGATCGACATATCCGACCGCTTCTTCCAGCACTGTGCCAGTGTTGGTATCCGTGTGAACATCTGCAATGATGATGGTTTGCTTCCCCTGGTCGTTGACACCGGTGATGATGCCATCGAGTTGCCCACCAAACCCTCGTATGAATTCATAATCGCTCTCACTGAGTTCTTTTCCTTCCAGTTCAGATGTTGCGATGGTGAGTAATTTCCCAAGAAGAGTCTCAAGGTTGTACAGACGAAAGGTCTCCGTTTCATTCAACGCGTCAAGATCTGAAAGACCCATTCGCGTCATCGTTGTTAACGCAAGCAGACGTTGATAGAACTCAGGGACCGGTTCGACGTACCCAACCACAGCGATTTCCCCTGGGGGAAAAGCAGATGTCGCTTCTGTGTATGATTGTTTAGCATACAGGATGGTATCATGTCGTAATTCAGTCCACGAGGCCAGCACAGACTGCAGTTCTTTGTCGCTCCATGCAGAATTCTGCATAAACGATGGATAGCGTGAATTAAAAGAACCCAGCAGAGGTTTTAAGGTATAAAGCCAGCCCCAGTACAGATTCCGGTTCCATTCCGTGACATTCAAAGAAGCGAACTGACCTGAAAGATTCTCCACCTGACGGTCATAATATTCATAGGCACTGTCACCCTCCGTATCCAGATTTTCTCTCGCTCGTGTCGAACCGAGGATCGTCATGATATCAAGACTTCGTGGCATGACCCGTTCCCCATTCCAATACGTAAAGGGTGCTCCGTCACCAGTATATTGACCTGTTGAGGGGGTTACGAGGTTCTGAAACATATAGGAATCTGGGATGAAACGCTGTCCCATGAGACGCATCCCCTTTGTTTTCTCAAGGGTCTCGATGAGTTTGTCTTTTGTGAATGGTGGTTGGATGACTACATTACCGGTCCCACCATAGATCTGGGGATTGTGCAGTTGCGCCAAGGTTCCGAGTAAATCAAGCATTTTTGTCTCATTGGCAAATTCAGTTGCATTAAATCGAGTTCCGAATACCGTATTGATACTGGTGAGATACTCAAGGGGGATCAGATCATCCGCGGTCCCGACAAAAAAGGAGGTGACCGTGTACACTCTCCCCCAGAGGTCTTCTACGGGTATTTCATGGTCCGTAAGAGATGATAATGACGTGGAGATAAGGCAGGCTTGGATCGTTGCGATGGTTGCATCCTCCTCAGAAACTATGTCGCTGCTGCGTAGTAAAAAAGTCATTCGTCCATACCACATCATCGCTTTGAAGTATCGTTTGAGTTTCTCTGATTGCGTATAATGGCCACGTGGATTATACTGTGAATAATCCTCTTTGTAGTGAAAGATAGAGCTATCCTGGTATCCTTCATGTGCTTCAATACAGGAAAGCTCTGCGGTGACATTTTCAGTAACATAATCTGGAATCGAGAATGATACAGTTCGAATGGTCTCAGAGTCGTTATACCCCTCTGTTGGCGTCTGTAACAGAGACAAGGCAACTCCGAAAAACCCGACGTTCCGTCTCGCTGCCTCCTTTAAATGAGGTTCTGTGAACGTATCATAGTCTTCAACGGATTTATCGAACAATGCTTTACTCAGAGTAAGGATGCTGTCGAAGAACTCCCGTTCTTCAATTCCTTTCAACGTCTGATCGAAGAGGATATGGTACAGGTGTAACAACGTGTCTGCGGTGACGAACACAGGGATCCCATGGTCTTTGAGATACTTATATGGTGCAGAAATGTCAGACAGACTCCCAAAATCTCTGACAACAAATCCATTGGTCCTAAGCAATTCCTTTTGTGTATTTGTGAGGGAAAAAATATCCTCGATACTCTGTAGATTCTGGATTGCTGACAAATCTAAGGGCAGGCTATATTGTGGTGGTTGCGCCTCTATGGTTATCTCCTTAGAACTATAGTACGATGCCATCTTATACTTCGGATTCTCTGAAGAGAGGGTTTCTAAAGAAGGGATGATGATTAGATTACTTCCCGATCCAGGTTGTTGAACGCACCCGCTGAAACTCGTGATAATAAAAAGACCTACAATACCTATCCCAATCCATTTATTTTTATTGTTCAATTCACATCGCCTCGACTCCTCAATATCAGTAATTGTATATATATTTGTGGAAGATGTCTGGGAAAAACCAAATGACGATAGCTTTTAATCTGTCCTCTTCTATGTCTCAGCGTAGATACCTATGGTTCTTGATAATCTCGGAGATTCACTGAAGCGGACGATCAAAAAGATCGCAAACGCAGTCCATGTCGATGCAGCACTCGTCAAAGAGGTTGTTCATGACATCCAACGCGCGTTATTACAATCTGATGTGAACGTGAAGCTGGTTCTGGAGCTATCAAAAAAAATAGAACAACGCGCCCTTGAGGAAAAACCACCAGCGGGGATGACAAACCGAGAGCACGTCATCCACATCGTGTATGATGAGCTCGTACATATTGTCGGAGCATCCCGAGAACTTGCAATCCGCAAGCAAGTCATCATGATGGTTGGGCTGTACGGACAAGGGAAAACCACGAGTTGTGGGAAACTCGCCACGTATTTTAAGAGAAAAGGATTACGACCCGTTTTGATCGCTGGGGATGTCCATCGACCAGCAGCCTATGAACAACTGAAACAGATCTCTGAACAAGTCGAAGTCCCGTTCTATGGGGATAAAGCTGAGAAAAATGCTGTACGAGTCATCAAGGATGGTCTTGATAAGTACAAGCGAGCCGCTGATGTGATTATTGTTGATACCTCTGGTCGGCATAAATTAGAGGATGATCTGATCTCTGAGATGAAGGATATCTTCAAGGCGATTAAACCTGATGAGAAGCTCCTGGTGATGGATGCGGCAATGGGCCAGCAGGCTGGTCCGCAGGCAAAAGCCTTCAATGACGCGATCGGTATCACTGGTATTGTCCTGACAAAACTGGATGGGACCGCAAAAGGTGGTGGTGCGCTCAGTGCCGCCTCAGAAGTCGGTGCCCCGATCGTGTTCGTCGGAACAGGTGAACATTCCACTGATTTTGAGAAATTCGATCCCTCTGGTTTCATCTCAAGGCTCCTTGGCATGGGTGATATAAAATCGCTGCTGGAACGAGCGGAAGAAAGCATGAACGGGAAGGATGCTGAGAAAACCGCGCGGAAACTGATGTCTGGGAAGTTCAACCTCAATGACATGTATGAACAGATGAATATGATCTCTGGGATGGGTCCGTTGTCGAAGATAGCCGAGATGCTCCCGGGTGGTATGTCCGGGAAATTAAAAAACGTTAATATGGATGAGACCCAGGATAAACTGAAGCGGTTCCGGGTTATTCTTGATTCGATGACCAATGCGGAGCGGGAAACCCCTGAGTGTATCCAGGCGTCTCGGATCAGACGGATAGCGAAAGGTGCTGGTGTAGAGAACAAAGACGTCAAAGAAGTACTAAAGTATTATAATATGACGAAGCGGATGATGAAAGGGTTCTCCAGTGACCGGAAGATGCGGCGAAACCTGATGCGACAACTTGATTTTGGGAAATGAGCATCCTGGGACTATGTTGTTTACGAACTATGATGCACTGATTCTGAATGGGAGTACACCATTTCTGCAGCAGAAACGAAAAGACATCCTTGAGATGTTGACAGCAGCAGTCGAGGCGGTTCAACCCTATCGTGTTGTAAAAGATCTGTTCCATGGATCCCAGCTGGTTTTTCCATCGGAGAGCTTTGATCTTGCTTCTTTTGATCATCTGTATCTGGTGGGTTTCGGGAAAGCGAGTGTCGGGATGGCACAAGCGGTCTGTGATGCAGTAAAGGTGACGAAAGGTGTGGTGATCACCAATGATCCCAAGGCAAGGGTCACTCATGAGGCTGTCGAGGTGCTCGTGGGAGGCCATCCTCTTCCCAACGAGGGAAGCATCCGTGGTACTGAAAAAATCCTGACCCTTCTCCAAGACTGTGGTGAGAATGATGCCGTGATCGTCCTTATCTCTGGTGGCGGCTCGTCGTTATTCTGCAAGCCTCGTGTTCCTTTGCCTGATCTTCAAAGCACCATTACCCTCTTGATGCGATCTGGAGCAACAATCGATGAAGTAAATACAATCAGAAAACATCTTTCTCTGGTGAAAGGCGGACAACTTGCGCAGCAGACAAAAGCAGTTATTTTTTCTTTAATCATTTCTGATGTTGTCCATGATCTAATCAGTTCGATTGCATCTGGTCCAACCTCCCCTGATCCGACCACATATACGGATGCAGAGGAAATCCTTCGTCGTTATCAACTGTGGGGGAAGGTTTCAGCAGCAGTACGCATGATCATCGAAGATGGCAGAAAAGGACATCTACCTGAGACTCTCAAGACGGGTAATCCTGCATTTGAGAATGTCTTTCATTTCATTATCGCGAACAATGAGCAAGCCTGTCAGGCTGCGGTAAAGAAAGCCGGGGAGCTTGGGTATGATGCAAAACTCATAACGACATCCATGACCGGCGAGGCAAAAACTCTTGGGAGATATTTGGTGGACAGAGCCAAGAACAGTCTGGTGAAAGAACATGCTGCGTTTATCACTGGTGGAGAACCGACCGTGACCGTTCGTGGGAACGGCATTGGGGGTCGAAACCAGGAGCTGGTGCTCGGTTGTGTAAAAGACATCGCTGGCAGCGATATAGTTCTTGCTTCGTTTGCGACTGATGGGCTCGACGGGAATAGTGATGCTGCTGGGGCGATCGCTGATGGGTGTTCCTTGGCACGTGCGCAGAAAAAACACTTGCTTCCTTCTCGTTTTCTACAGGACAATGACTCGTATGTTTTTTTTCAGGTTTTAGGCGATTTTCTACATACGGGTCCAACTGGGACGAATGTGATGGATATCCAAATAATTCTTCAGTGATGCATGGACGTTTTTCTATCAGTACATAATAAACCTTTTAAGGAGGAAAGAGATAACAAAATGGGATGAACTCAATCAAAAAACTGTTCCAAAACTAATATATAAATATTTCGTATAATAATACTATCAGTGGTAAAGGAAATACTATTTACTCCTTAAAAACCACGCGAGCAAAAGTAATATAAAGAGTTAAAAATCTATATATGGAGATAAAATATGCACAAAATGCGTTTGATACATACGCCAATTACACTGGGAATTAGTTTTATCTTATTGATAGGATTCTTTGTTCCCCACGCGGTTTCAGCCGCGAATATCTACTCTAAAGATGGGATATGGGAGGATAGCTTTGAGGACAAAAACAATGTAACACTCTCAAACTGCCATGTCGAAGGTGGCGAAATTGTCCTGAATCAAACACTCAGTCAAATCTCCTATAATTTTGCTGCACAAAATAATCATGAAGCTTCCGCCTATCAATTTCCTTTCTTTTTTCCGCTATGGAAGTTCTTCTCACCCACAAGCCCTCGCCCCGGGGAAGTAAAATTCGGTGGCAACGATATCTACCGACTCAAATATATTGACAAGGATTACGCGGAACGATCCAGCAAAGGAGTCCTCTTCAGCTATGTCGTTCATCACTTTCGATTTAAGGTCGATATAGACCCGGAAACCGTTGATGATGTCTATGTCCTTTGGACTGGAACCGCAGATGCTTCGACTCGTGTCAATTTTTATTTCTATAACTATAGTTATTTCGGTCTTTTAGAACGCGGTGCATGGGAGTTTCTGAATACAATTAGCTCCTCCAGTGGAAGCGTCTATTCAGTGAATTACACGATCCATGGTAATGCTGTGAAGTACGCAATCGACGGAAGCAATTACATCGATATCTGTGCTGTCGCAACCCATCCGTTCTCTCGCCAAAAATGCACATTGTCCACTGATTTTGTCAGCCTTGTAGCAAAAACAGAAAAGGGATATTCATTAGGGTATGCCATTGCTAAGACAACAAGGGACATCGTCCCATCGAATATTTCGAAGGGCGGTTTTAACTGGGATCTTCTGACATGGGATGATTATCAGCCAACAGGAACCAAGGCTCGCTATCAAGTCTTATACATGAACGCGACCGGGAAATTTGTCGAAGTAGAAAAATCTGTTCTACCAGGGAACAACGAAGGATTCCTCACAGCACCCGTCTATCTGAACAACCTCTCGAACTATGATTATGGTGCGAAATATAATAAACTGAAGATTCGCGTGAACTTTTCAACGAATTCCCCATCGGTCTCCCCAAAGATTTTCAGTTGGGCGTTGACCTGGCAGAATAAAACCCGCTGGCAAGATTCTTTCGAAACCTATTATCGGATCGATTCACGGACCAAGGTAAACAAAGAGAATGGAACAATCATGATCTCTTCGATACAAGATGAATGGCCGATGTTTGGTTTTGATTCGGCAAACACACGAGCATCCGGTGGGAAAGCCGCAACAAGTGCCAATCTGTATTGGTTTGGTGCCGAGTATGTTGGTGGGGAATTCCGCAACCCTGTCATCGGGAATGGGAACGTCTATATTGTATCGAATAGAAGCACGTTACATGAATATCCGATATTACTCCCAAGTGGTGCTAAGGAAGGTGAGCCTCTAGTAAATGCCTCCTCTATCGAGTTTGATAATGATGTGGTATCCTCTCCTGCCTTGACAGATGAGCTAGTGATTGTTGCGACCGGTCAGGAAGCACCTGAAGGAAGCGAAAATTTCATCTATGGATATGAACCCTATAATCTCAGTTCTAAATGGGTATACAAGTACGATGGGAAAATCTGTTATGATGCATCTCCTGTGATTGATGGTTCATGGCTCTTCATAACTACCTGGGGCGGTGACAATAAAAACTACGTTTTCGAATCACAACGTTATACAAATAATAAGTTGCTCGCATTACAATTTGATACTGAATCTGCTAGATTGGAAAAAGAATATTCCTTACCTGCTCCAAGTTTTTCAAGCCCTGCAGTGACCTCTGATAAGATTATAGTTACTTGTAGTTCAACAGACAATGATAGTGTGATAGCTTTCAATCGTAACGATGGAACAATAAGCTGGGGTCAAGCGGTTGGGGCCGTCGGTCATGCCTCACCGGTTGTCTCTGAAGAGACTGTTTTTGTCACCTGTGCGCAGGTCAGCAATAAAAAATATGTGACAAAGATCGTCGCATTAAACATTAATGACGGCACTATCCTGTGGAATAAAACACTTGGTACGCCATCAGCCTCCTATAGCAATGTCGCGGAATCCACCCCTGCGATCTACAACGGAGTCCTGTATGCTGCTTCTGCTGATGGAACCATCTATGCACTTGATACGGTGAATGGGACGGCACTATGGTCTAAGGAAATTTACACGGTCCCACTCTTCTCTGATAAAGTCCTTCAGTCATCTCCAGCATATGCCGAAAACCATGTGTATATCGGTACTCCTGCTGGTCTGATTTATGCATTAGATGCCGCTACGGGTAACGAGATTTGGCACTATGAGACGTTCCCGATATGGACCGCAGCACCAGTCCTCGGGTCGCCAGTAGTGTCCAATGGTTTAGTGTTCATTGCTGATGAGAACGGTGTTTTATACAGTCTGGGTCGGTTCACCACTTCAACAAAACAAGTCAGTGGTCAAATCATATCTGTTCCTATCCGATTGCCAGAGGCTCTCTGGTGGGATTCGTTTTATGCGGATGTCTCCGTTCTCAAGGATGTTAGCACCATTACGTTTAAGCTATTGGATGAGAATGGCAATGTCCTTAATGGTAATTTACTGAATAAAAGTATTGTAACGTCTGGTGGTCTGGTTCTTGATAGAACGGTACGACTTCAGGCTGATTTCTCCTCATCAAATCTCTCAAGGAATAATCCGAAGCTTTTCAGGTGGTATATCACTCTTATTTCAGACAGTCAAAAACCATTCCTCAACAGCAGTAGTTTTACCCCCTCCGCTGCGGGATGGCTCCAGGAGGTCGTCCCTGTATTTACCATAAAAGTAAAGGATAATGGGACAGGGTTACGCGTGAAATCGGCTGTCTATACTCTAGAATACATCCTTAATAATGTTACCCAGCAAAGCACCTCTTCTGTATTGTGTACTGGAGCTAACGGGACAAACGCCTGGGAGACTCTGACGATGAATATCTCCATGTTGCCCAACTTCAATAACATTACCTCATTACGCAGCCTAACCTTCAATATCACTGATCTGGCAGGGAATACTGTATCAAAAACCGTCACGTTCAAACAGGATGTCAAGAAACCAACATCCCGTGTGAGTGATAAGAACATGAACAAGAGATACAACTCAACGTCTATCCGTATCAATGCCACCGCTAATGACACTGGGAAATTGAACGACGATGCCAGTGGCGTCAAACTCGTTGAACTGTACTATCGGTACTCAGAGAATAAGAACTTTTCTGGGAAAGACTGGATTTACTTTTCGAATTCAACGAAAACCTCACCAAGCTGGTTGTTCAACTTCACCAATCGTCCCACTCAACCTGGTGGGTATTACGAACTCTGCACCATCGCGACTGATTATGCAAATAACAATGAAAGCTTCCCCTCGGTAGGTGACATCTGGTTCTTGTATGATTGGAAAGAACCTGAGCTTCCCAGTTACTCTGGTGATACCCTGTGGTTCAAGGAACGACCCCAGTTCTCCGTGGTTTTCGAAGATGATTATCGTTTAGATACCATTCGATATCGGCCGAACTTTGATACGATATGGACCACGCTAGCATCAGATGTGAATTCTAGCATTTACAACACCGATGCGGTTGGTGATTCCTGGATCTTACCGGAAACCTATTGGGATCAGATGGAGGAAGGTGAGGTCTATTATCTCTATTTCTGGATCAACGATACTCTGGGCAACACCTTAGAGATCCTGGATAACGATCAGGCAATCACGATTCGAAAGGATACTGCAGCCCCGCTGGTCACCATTGATGTTCCCTCTGTGGAAGATGAATTGAGCACGTCTGGGAACTTTACGGTCTCTGGGCTTGGCGATGATCATGCTGGCAGTGGTATTAAGGAAGCTATTTTGTACTATCGCTATTCTGAGGATAAAACCAACTGGAGCAGTTGGACGTCATATGGTGATATGCTTGATTCCTCCCCGTTTGAATGGGTGTTCGACGCGACCGATGGTGACGGGTATTATCAGATGAAAATCATGGTGACTGATTACGCGGGCAACGAGGTCGCTTCCGATGTGTTTCCCGTGGCTATTGCTTCATTCCCGATGACCCTTGCGTTGATCCTGGTTGGCCTTGTCGCCGTTCTGTTGCTTCTCAGTGTCATTATCTACTTTAAATGGAGAAAAAAAGAGACGGTTTAAGGCCTCTTTTCTTGTATCTTTTTTACATCTTCTGGACTGTATTCTGGGAAAAATAGTCCTGTGTGCCCACAGGTGTTACATTTCCTTTGGTTTAGAAGTCCTTTCGCATAGGAGTCTGCCGATAGGTCTGGTTGTGTGTCAGTACTGTGACATTCAGGGCAGATTCGGATATATTTCTTCTGCATAGACTCCTTATATTATTCTATATATATAGCGGGTCGTAAGGGACTGGCGAACCTTGTTTTTTTCGCCGGGTCATAAAGATCTGCATCATCTGCACTATAAATCTCCACCGGGCAATGCAACACCTCGCTGAGATATGGTTTTGCATCAGACAGATGAGCTTTCTCATCGATTGATATCAGATAACGTCCACGGTCCATGTCACTTAACATTTTTATCTCTGGGGCGATCTTTGCGACAAATTGGGAGATTTGCCCCCCGAGAGGTTTCATTGTTGGATCTGCCATGGCCTCCTTAATCAACTGACCGACGTTGAACGTCTTTTGAGCGGACTGTTGCAGTGCTTTTCGATAGATGTTTTGTTTCCATGCTGGGGAGGTGTAGAGACAGATTTTTTTCGGGGAAATCTTAGTGACTTTCACGATTTCGTTCACATCATCAATAACCCTGGTAAGGAGGTATTCTCCGATTTCGTCTTTTTCAGAGAGGTCCTGGGATTTGAACGCAGGGTATGTTTCATTTGAGACAAATTGTTTGTATCCTTGTGATGCCCAGAGTTCCTCACCAAGATGGGGTGTGATGGGCGTCATCAGGATGATCCAGGTGCGGACATAGTGCGAAAGCAGGTTCTTATCCGCTCCTCCTCTGTTTAGGTACCACTGAAGGTCTTTTTGGATTTCGTAGAAGATCTCATTGGAAGCGACCCGCAGATCCCATGTCCCAAACGCATCCAGGATTTTCTGAATATGTCGCTGCAGCGTGCTTTTCAGCCAGTTATCAAGGTTCTCCTGTTTCTTATCTGGCAGGGATGAAACCTGCTGGATGAGTCTCCAGATGTTCATGATTCGGTTCTTGTATTTCAGGACGGTTTCGGGGTCCCATTCGATATCGACAAACGGGGAACCGATATGAAGATAATACAGACGCATCGCATCGACACCATAGGTGACCGCTGCCTCGACGATTGGTTCAGCACCACCCTTGGATTTGCTGATCTTTTCTTTTCCTTTTTGGGTCACCCACCAGTGAACAAAGATCCCCTGTGGACGTTTCTGTTCTGGCATGATCGCGACATGGTTCATGATATAAACGGGGAAGTGCACCGTCTTATGCTCTTTTCCTCCTAGATTGATGTCAACTGGGTACCAGTAATCAAAATCAGATTTGATGGTCTTCCAGGTCTCATGTTTCGGAGACCCTATGCCGAGGAACACATAGGTGAAGAATTCATCGGTCATCTCTTTTACCGATATCTTTTTTTGGTTCACATACGGAGAAATCACATAGTAGGCAGGATAGAGTGTGGAATCAGAGATCGGTTCGATGATCCAGTCTTTTTTGTAGGGGAACTCGGTCCCCAGCCAGGATCCTCTTCGGATTGCAGCCCGGTCCCCGAACCAGTCAAGGATTTTTGGTAGCTCGTCTTTGTATTCCTGCGGGTAGATGTTCATGGTTATGACATAATTTTTTGAATCTTCTGTGAGCTGTGCATCGCTGTATTGTATGAACCATTGGTCAGGGATCTGTTTTATCATGACATTTTCTTTGCAGCGGCAGATGACCGGTTCTGAGAATTCTTTCATGGTGGTGGCTAGGTTCCTCTGGATAAGGTCGTTTTTCACCGTGTCTTTTATCTCTGAGATTTTAATGCCCGCGTATTGACCACATTTCTCGTTGAGTATCCCGGTGTGGAATTCTTTTTTGTAGACAAGGTCTGTTGCTTCATTGAGTTTGTCTGTTTCCGTTTGACTTTTTATACCAAGCTGGTCACAGGCTTCTTTTGCCGGGTTGTTGCCAAATCCTTTGACATCGATGATTTTGATTGCCTCAATGGGGGCTTTTGATTCGACAAGCGCTATCCAATCGTAAGGCGCATGGGCTGGTACTGACATGACAATACCGGTAGCGACAGATGGGTCTGCGAACACGCCCGCAAGGATTGGTACTTCTCGGTTGATCTCTGGGACGATGCAGGTTTTTCCGATGAGGTCTTTTCCTGTGATGGTTTTCTTTAAGGATTGAACCAAGTCCTGTTGGTAGGAAAGTTTTTTGATACATTCCTCTGAGCAGATCCATGTTTCTTTATTTACCTGTGCGAAATGATACTCGACATTCGGATTCACCCACATGTTAGTAACACCAAAGATGGTCTCTGGTCTGAGGGTTGCTGCAGGCAAAATCGTCCCATCTTTGAGGGTGAATTTCAGGACGGTGAAATCAAGGATCTCAGCTGATCCTCCTTGTGAGACATCGGTTTCTGATTTGTCGACCGCGACCGGTCCACAGCTCGGGCAGTAGGGCGCATAATGTGGTTTCTGTATCAGGAGGTTTTTTTCATGAAGTTGATGGAATTGCCATTGGATGAATTTTTTATATCCCTCAGAGATGGTGTTCATGACCCTGGTGTAGTCGATGAGGTACCCAAACCGTTTCCAGTAATCATCGACATACACGGTACTGAAGTAGTTGATGACCTCAATTGGGTCGGTGAGTTTTCTGATGCGTTCCTCTGAGCATCCGTTTTGTCGTAACAATCTGAGGGTGTCTTGGTCTTGTCGTTCTACTTTTTTTGCAAAACCAACAGAGGGTATCCCTGATGCGTGAAACCCAGCGGGGAACAACACGTCATAGCCGGTCATCCGTTTGTACCTGGCGATGACATCACAGTAGGTAAACCCACGCATATGACCGACATGGAGGTACCCTGAAACCCCCGGGTACGCAAAATGGATGAAAAACTTCTTTTGTTTTTCTTTGCTCGCAATGTTGATGTTTTCCTCGAACCATTTGTTTTGCCATTTCTGTTCGACAGCGATATAATTGTAAGTGTTTTCTTCCATGGTTGGTTTCTGGTTGGACATAAGGTTTGTTTTATATAATATTTCGTGTCATCTCATAGTGTCTTCATCCATAATTAGGTTAAAGAAAATTTAAATACCATAAGCCCTATAAGAGTCATAGACGACTTTAATAAGGGGAAAAATATGAAGAAAATACTACCAATCCTCCTAGTGGGAGTGTTAATACTAAGTGGTTTTGGAGCAGCTGTCTCTGTAAGTACACAAAAGGAACAATTCTTGTTTCAGCAGGACCTGTCTTTTTCAGAACCGGTGCTCACCGATCAAGACAATTATCTCTCTGTTGAGGTCAAAGAAGCGACCTCCCTGGCATCGTCACCTGGAAATCCAACTTTACCGATGTACACTAAGTTGTTTTCTTTTCCATTTGGAACGATCATAAAAGATGTCTCGTTTTCTGTTTCTTCTGAACAGACCCTACGACTTACAAAAGAGATCCTTCCCGGTGCTCAGCCGACACCGGTCTCTGGTGGTGTGATGATATCCTCAGATCAAAAACAGGTGAAAAACGATGCGGTGTATTCAGGGAAGAATTCGTATCCGTCGTCTCGCTTGCAGTATACAGTCGGTGCTGGTCTAAAGGGAAATGAACATGTGACGTTCCTCTCAGTCCAATATTATCCGGTTCTGTATCAGCCACAACAACACTCTTTGTTTTTTACTCCAAATGCACACATCACTATTACCTATGAACAACCACAGCAATCTGTGCCTCTTTCCACAGAGACCAAACTTCTCATCATCGCCCCTGAAGAATTCTCTGAAGCACTCCAACCGCTCATTGACCATAAAAATCAACATAATGTCCCGACAACTCTGATCACTACCGAATGGATCGCTACCCATTCAACAGGTCGGGATCTGGCAGAGCAAATTAAATATGCGATAAAAGATGAGATTGAGACACATGCGATCACCTCCGTTTTGCTGGTGGGAAGTTTCGATAAGCTTCCGATGCGACGCAGCTACGTGATGCTCTGGGAGTGGGATGAAGAAGTGATTACGGACCTGTACTATTCTGACATCTATGGTAGTTCTGGAGAGTTCTGCAGTTGGGATTCGAATAATAATAATCAATTTGGTGAATCAAGCGACCGTGTCGATCTTTTCCCTGATGTTCATCTTGGTCGACTCGCCTGTGATTCTCTTCAGGATGTGACCATCGTCGTAGACAAAATTATCCATTATGAGACCGAGACCTATGGTAGCGACTGGTTCAACACGATGATTTACATCGGAGGAAACACCTTCCAATGGTCCCCAGGCAACGACGGGGAAGACATCAATCAAATCGTCATGGACATCCTACCGCAGTTTTCACCAGCGATCATCTGGACGTCGAAAGGGAATTTCAATCGTCGCACAATTTCGGATACGATTACGCAGGGTGCTGGTTTCCTTGACTATTCTGGTCATGGATTTGAATTTGGGATGGGCACCTACCCTCCGATAGGTACAAAGATGAAATACTATTATTCCGCGTTTATCAAAGATACCCAGAACGGCTATTCGCTCCCGATCATATTTTTCGATGCCTGTCTGACTGCAAAAATCGATTACGTCCTTCAGGATCTTCTCGACTACCGGGCGTATTTTGTGTTTAACCTGGTAGCGAAAGTCCTTGGGGTGAACACATCAAAAAGACTGCCGTGTTATGCTTGGGCATTTGTCAACCATGAGAATGGTGGGGCGATAGCGACCATTGGAGCAACTCGTACAGCGTTTGGTGGTGTCGAAGATGGTGCTGGGAAAATGTCCATTGAGTTCTTCTCAGCATACAACAGCAGCCAATACCTTGGGGAGATGCTGACACAAATGCAGATCGGGTATCTCACTGATGTCCCTGGTGATGATTTCACCCTTGAGGAGTTCATCCTGCTTGGAGATCCAACATTGAAAATCGGTGGATATCCCTCCTAATAAGAACTCATCCTCTTTCTCTCCTTTTTTTCTCCAAATGAAAACACCTATATCTAAGAAGCTTATTTCCCCTGCTCATCAATGAAAGCTTCAGAACAAAATCTTACTGATGGAACAGCAGAAAAAGACATTGAGACGATAACAGGACTTTCTGAGATCGAAGCACAGAAACGTCTGAAGACAGAGGGGTACAACGAGCTTCCGTCGCAGAAAAGACAAAACATATTCATCATTTTTTTCCATGTCCTCCTGGAGCCGATGTTGTTGCTTTTGCTTGGCGCGGGTTTTATCTATCTCTTACTTGGGGAAAAACAAGACGCATTGATGTTGCTTTTCTTTGTTTTTATCGTTGTTGGGATCACGTTTTATCAACAGAGAAAAACCGAACGGGCGTTAGAGGCATTAAAAAATCTGTCCAGCCCCCGAGCATTGGTAATCAGGGATGGACAGCAAAAACGTATCCCTGGGCGTGAGGTTGTTCGAGAGGATTATATTATCCTTCGGGAAGGGGATCGTGTCCCCGCTGATGCTGTCGTTATTTTTTCTTCAAATCTTACCATTGATGAATCGCTTCTCACTGGCGAATCCTTGGCAGTACGAAAATCAGAATGGGATGGGAAAGCATCCATGACACAACCTGGTGGGGATGATTTGCCCTTTGTCTTCTCCGGAACCTTGGTTGTTCAGGGTCATGGGATCGCCAAAGTCCTTGGTATAGGTAGTCACACGGAAATGGGGAAAATTGGTAAAGCATTACAGAAGATCACCCCGGAAGAAACCCTGTTGAAAAAAGAAACAAATTGGTTAGTGAAAAATTTCGCTATTGGTGGTCTTATTCTCTGTAGCTTGTTAATCTTTCTCTATGGGATCACCCGCGGGGATTGGATTGTTGGATTCCTTGCTGGCGTCAGTTTGAGCATGGCGATTATTCCTGAAGAATTCCCTGTTGTTCTGATGATATTCATGAGCCTAGGTGCCTGGCGGATGTCAAAACGACAGGTCCTGACAAGAAACACCGCCTCTATTGAGATGCTTGGTGCTGCTACTGTGTTATGCGTCGATAAAACGGGGACCTTGACACAAAATAAAATGATTCTTAGTTCACTTTTTTGCAAAAATCAATTCTATGACATGGAGAAGAACGGGGAAAAACCATTACCTGAATGTTTTCATGACCTCTTAGAGTACGGCTACCTCGCCAGTCAACGGGACCCTTTTGACCCTATCGACAAGGAAATTAAAAACACCACTGAAAAGTTTCTAAAAAATACGGAGCATATCCATGACCCCTGGAAGTTAGTCCGTGAGTATCCTCTCTCGAAACACCTCTTAGCCTTATCCCATGTCTGGGAATCCTCAGATAGACGCGAACATGTGATCGCAGCGAAGGGCGCGCCAGAAGCGATAGCGGATTTGTGCCATTTCACAAAAGAGCAAATAAAAGAATTACGCATCCATGTGAAAGAAATGGCTGATAAAGGACTTCGAGTCCTCGGGGTGGCTCGATCCAGTTTCAAAGAGGATTTTTTACCAGATAAACAACATGACTTTGAATTCGATTTCGTCGGATTACTCGGGTTTGTCGACCCTGTTCGAACCACCGTTGCCCCTTCATTGAAAGAATGTTACACGGCCGGTATGAGGATGATTATGATCACGGGAGATTACCCTGGGACCGCTCAGCATATCGCCCGGCAAATCGGTCTGAAAAATCCTGAGGAGTTCATTACTGGCTCAGAACTTGCTCATATATCTCAGGAGGAACTCGGGATGAAAATCAAAACTGTTAATATATTTGCCCGGGTTGTCCCTGAACAAAAATTAGCAATCGTTGATGCTCTGAAAGCCAACGGAGAGATTGTCGCAATGACCGGAGACGGCGTCAATGACGCTCCTGCGTTGAAATCATCACATATCGGTATCGCAATGGGTGAAAGAGGTACCGATGTCGCTCGTGAATCATCAGCAATCGTGTTATTGAACGATGATTTCTCATCCATTGTGCAAGCGGTGAGATTGGGGCGAAGAATCTTTGATAATTTGCGGAAATCTGTTAGTTATATTTTTTCTGTTCATGTTCCTATCGCAGGAATGGCTCTCATCCCGGTTTTGATGGGATATCCGTTAGTGTTGTTACCCGCACACATTGCGTTTCTTGAATTAATTATTGATCCAGCGTGTTCAACAGTCTTTGAGGCGGAACCTGAGGAGAAAAACATCATGGATCGTCCCCCGAGGAATCTCAAGGAACGCCTGTTTGGGCGAAAGAATTTCTTCTACAGCTTCTTCCAAGGACTCAGTGTTCTTGTCGCTGTGATCTTCGTTTTTTTCTGGTTTTATCAAGGCAGTCCAGTAAATGAAGACTACGCACGAACACTTTCATTTGCTACCTTAGTCATTGCGAATATTTTGTTGATTATCTTGAATCTTTCGGGGTCGCGCAGTTTAATAAAAACGTTCAGTACAAAAAACAAAGCATTTTGGTTTGTCATGATTGGTGCATTGCTCAGTCTTGTCCTTATCCTCATAATCCCGCCAATTCGAGACCTGTTCCATTTTTCCCCTATCGCTTTAAGTGATTTTGTTATCGCTGCATTTGTCGGATTCGTCGCGGTCGTATGGTTTAAAGTCATTGATCTATTCAAAAGAAAACCTCAAATAAAATCAGCGTAACACCTTGTTCTTCCTTCTTGATTCTCTTAACATTTAAAAGCTATTGTGTGTTTCCTAACAGCTGATGAACTACGAAACCCTTCAAATCATCTTGGAAGATAAGGTCGCGTTTATTACGTTGAATCGTCCTGAGCGGTTGAACTCTTTTGACATGCAGCTTGGCCATGAGTTGTATGAGGCGCTTTCGAATGTTGCGCAGAACCATGAGGTACAAGTCGTGGTCATCAGAGGAACCGGGAAGGGATTCTGTGGTGGTGGCGATGTCAAAGAAATGCATGCTGCAAAAGATAAATCGCGATTCCTACGGGGTTTAACCCGGGCGATTCACCGCTGTGTCATTGAGATACGAACCATGGAAAAACCAGTGATCGCTGCGGTAAATGGTGCCGCGTTTGGTGCGGGGCTATCCCTCGCTCTCGCCTGTGATATGATCATTGCGGTTAAGGGAGCAAAGATGAGCACCGCGTTCATTGGCATAGGACTGGCACCAGGGTGCGGGACACAGTTTGTGACAAAACTCCTTGGGTACCAGCGGGCATGTGAATACATCCTTACCTCAAAGACGTTTACAGCAGAAGAAGCTTGCCGACTAGGTCTGGTCAATAAAGTAGTAGACACCACCGATCAGCTCGATGCAGCGGTCGAAGAAACCGTATCTACATTTAAGGCACTCCCACCGATCGCAGTCGGAAAAGCAAAGATGCTGATCAATAAAAGCATGGAAAATGACATGATATCGCATCTGGAGCTGGAAAGCAAGACTGCTGCATGGTCTGCGGGAACTGAGGATTTTACCGAAGGAGTCACTGCTTTTGTGGAAAAACGCAAACCAGTCTTCAAAGGAAAATAGATGAGTAATCGGCAATTGTCGATACATTTATGGAAACCTTTATGTATCACATACCTATGAATGCGATACAGTACCAAGGGGAGGTCACAGGATGAATTATAAAACCCTTGTCATAACGAAAAAAGACGATATTACAACTGTTGCATTGAATCGACCAGATGTTCATAATGCGATGAACGAAACACTCATGAACGAACTCACAAGCTGTTTTCATCATCTCTCAAGTGATAATTCTATCACAGCGATCATCCTTACCGGGAACGGCAAATCATTTTGTGCAGGAGCAGACCTCACCTGGATGAAACAAATGGTCAACTACTCTGCGGAGGAAAACAAGAAAGATAGTCGTCTCCTCCTTGATATGTACGAATCGATTCATTCCTGTCCAAAACCAGTACTCGGGCGAATCAACGGGGCAGCGTTTGGAGGCGGCATCGGACTGCTTGCAATCTGCGATATCACCATAACCATCCCTGAAGTAACGTTCGCATTCAGCGAAGTAAAACTTGGCATCATCCCAGCAGTGATCTCAACATTTGTCGCACCACGGATGACACCAGCAACGATGCGTCGACTCTTTATCACCGGTGAACGATTCGATTCAGCAGCAGCCCAGAAAATAGGATTAATAGATATCATAGTACCGCCTGAAAACCTCGATGAGACCATCAACTCCTGTGTCGAACAGGTTCGCTCCTCCGGTCCAACCGCAATCAAAGAAATCAAACACCTGATCTACCATCTTCAAAAAATGGATATAAAAGAATATAAGGAGTTCACCGTTGAAAAAATCTCAGAGCTGCGAGTCTCCCAAGAAGGCCAAGAAGGAATCAAAGGATTCCTGGAGAAACGAAAACCTAGCTGGAAGAGGTAAACAGACATGTTTAAGAAAGTTCTGATTGCGAATCGTGGCGAAATCGCTGTAAGAATCATCAAAGCCTGTCAGGAAATGGGCATCAGAACTGTTGCCGTTTATTCAGAGGTAGATAAAAACGCACCCCATGTTCAGATCGCAGATGAGTCCATCAACCTAGGAGACCCAACACCCTCGGAGAGTTATCTAAATATCGCAAAAATCATTGAAAACGCCACAAAAGTACACGCAGAAGCGATCCATCCAGGCTATGGGTTCCTAGCAGAAAACCCTGATTTTGCGAAAGCCTGCGCCGATACTGGCATCACTTTCATCGGACCAACACCAGAGGTGATACGCCTGATGGGTGATAAAATCGAAGCAAAAAAGACGATCGCCCATGCTGATGTCCCTGTAATCCCAGGGTATCATGGAATACAACAGGATCTTTCCACCTTACTTAAAGAAGGAAAAAAAATAGGGTTTCCCCTCTTAGTAAAGGCAACCGCGGGCGGTGGAGGGAAAGGGATGCGTATCGTCCATGCGGAATCCGAGCTTGAACAATCCATCGAGAGTGCGAAACGAGAAGCAAAATCAGCATTCGGCAACGACTCAGTCTTCCTTGAGCAATATATCGACAGACCACGTCATCTTGAGTTTCAGATACTTGCTGACCAGCATGGTCATGTGATCCACTTGTTCGAACGTGAATGCTCCATCCAACGGCGCCATCAAAAAATCATTGAAGAGACCCCCTCACCGATGATGACACCACAACTACGGGAAACAATGGGGAACGCAGCGGTCGCCGCCGCCAAAGCAGTGGGGTACACAAACGCTGGGACCATCGAATTCATGGTGGATGGGAAACAAAATTTCTATTTCATGGAGATGAACACACGGTTACAAGTCGAGCATCCGATCACCGAGGCGACCACCGGCATCGACCTGGTAAAATGGCAGCTTCGCATCGCCAGCGGTATGGAACTTACCCTGAAACAAAAAGAGCTGACCCAGCGGGGTCATGCGCTCGAATGCCGAATCTACGCCGAAGACCCATCTAATGGTTTTCTACCAAGCATCGGCACCCTTGAAAAAGTAGATCTCCCCAATGGACCAAACATCAGGAACGACACTGGTGTTGAGACCAACTTTCATGTCAGCCCCTATTATGATCCGATGCTAGCCAAACTAACGGTAAATACAGAGAACCGGGAAGAAAGCATCAATAAGATGATCTGGGCATTATCACATTACGTTGTCCTTGGTGTGACGACGAACATCTCGTTTTTAAGAAAGGTCCTGGACCATCCTGAGTTTCGAAAAGGAAACATCACCACGCATTTCATCGAAGATTATTTCCATAATTGGCTCGTGACAAAGGAAGGACTTCCCCTCGATGCGCTGATCGCTCTTGCGGTGTATGATGCGTTACATACCCAGCGACAAGAGGTTGTCAGATATAAAGAAGCAGATCCTCACTCCCCTTGGCAGCATGTGGGACGATGGAGGATGGGGGTGTAACTATGTTCATCAACTACGAGCATAACAACCATATATACAATGTCACGGTGGAACGTCGGGAGGACCAATTTTTCATCACCTATGACAATAATGAATACACCGTGATAGCAACAGAGCTGAAACCCGGGCAGCTGTTCATTCAGCTTGGTGACCGAGTCATCAAAAGTGTCATCTCCCAGGGGGATGAGAACAAATTCGTCTTCATAGATGGGAGCATCTTTAAAGTAAAACGCATAGAACTGACCGGGCGGAAAAAAACAGAGAAACGAGAAGGGGATTTACATTCACCTATCTCAGGGACTATTGTCAGCTGTAAAGTAAAAGAAGGCTCCCCTGTGAAAAAAGACGATATCATTCTCATCATCGAAGCTATGAAAATGGAATATCTGATCCGAGCCCCTTACGACGGGGTCATCAAGAAGACGTATTTTAAAGAAAAAGATCAAATCGAAATTGGTCAGCTCACCGCTGAGATACAAAAAAAGGAGGAGAAAAATGGAAGCCATTGAAAGTACGATTGACACCTCAAGTAAGGATTATATGGAGAACTTTGCTCACTATGAGAAACTTGCGAAGGATATGAAGGAAAAGATCACCCATGCTATGAAAGGAGGCGGTGATGAGGCAGTAAAACTTCATAAATCACGCAAGAAGATGCTTGCCAGGGAGCGCATCGATGCTTTACTTGACCCGGAGTCTCCATTTATAGAATTCAACACCCTTGCCGCGTACGACATGTATGATAACAAGGCGCCTGCTGCTGGGATCGTCACCGGTATCGGGATCATCCATGGCCGGGAGGTCGTCATCGTCGCCAATGACGCCACAGTCACCGGTGGGACGTATTACCCGATCACGGTAAAAAAACATCTCCGCGCACAAGAAATCGCCATGGAAAACAACCTTCCCTGTATTTACCTTGTTGACTCCGGTGGAGCGTTTCTTCCCATGCAAGATGAGGTGTTCCCCGATCGAGAGCATTTCGGACGGATCTTCTACAACCAAGCGAAGATGTCGTCCCTTAAAATCCCACAGATAGCATCAGTCATGGGATCCTGTACCGCGGGAGGAGCGTACGTGCCTGCGATGTCTGATGAAACCATCATTGTGAAGGGAACCGGGACGATCTTCTTAGGCGGTCCACCCCTTGTGAAAGCCGCGACCGGCGAAGAGGTCACCGCTGAGGATCTCGGTGGTGCTGATGTTCACTGTCGTGAAAGCGGAGTAGCTGATCACTATGCAGTCGATGATCCTGATGCGATACGGATCTGTCGCAACATCATCGAGAACCTGAACCGACCGGAAAAAACATTTCTCGACGTTAAAAAACCTGAGGAGCCTGCCTTTGATATCAAGGAGATCTACGGGGTTTTATCAAAAGACCCGCGTAAGCCTTTTGAGGTTCGAGAGATCATCGCTCGTATCGTCGATGGATCCCGGTTCCATGAGTTCAAAGCATTATACGGTACGACCTTGGTCTGCGGGTTCGCCCGCATCATGGGATACCCTGTTGGAGTCCTTGCGAACAACGGTGTCCTGTTCTCAGAGTCAGCATTAAAAGGATGTCATTTCATTGAACTCTGCTGCCAGCGGAAAATCCCCCTCTTGTTTCTACAGAACATCACCGGCTTCATGGTTGGCAGGAAATATGAGGCAGGTGGGATAGCAAAGGACGGAGCGAAAATGGTAACCGCAGTCACCTGTGCCCAAGTACCAAAATTCACGGTGATCATCGGTGGATCGTTTGGTGCTGGAAACTATGGGATGTGCGGAAGAGCATATGGACCACGCCAACTGTGGATGTGGCCCAACGCTCGCATCTCCGTCATGGGTGGCCAACAAGCGGCAACTGTGCTTCTTACGGTCAAACGGGACCAACTCTGGAGAAAAGGTATCGAGATGACGAAGAAAGAAGAAAAGGAGCTGACCGATCCGATCATGAAAAAATACGAGGCAGAAGGCAACCCCTACTATAGTACTGCTCGCATCTGGGATGATGGGATCATCGACCCAGTAGATACCCGAGTGGTCCTTGGTCTTGGGATCTCTGCGTCACTGAACGCCTCGATCCCTGAGTGGAAGCCTGGTGTCTTCCGGATGTAAACAAAAGATGTTGGTTTTGCTATGAACTATGATGTGATCGTTGTCGGTGCAGGACCAGCAGGTTCAACCGCGGCAAAAAACCTCGCTGAAAAAGGAATCAAAGTCATCCTTCTTGACAAAGCAATATTCCCCCGTGATAAACCCTGCGGCGGTGGTCTGCCGACTCGCGTGCAAAAACGATTCCCTTATATCGAACCATTCCTGGACTCTGTTTCCTATGGGACGACCATGTTTTCATCCTCCCTCCGGTACAGATGTGATCTAGTCCGGGAAAAACCATTCCTTGAAATGGTGCTTCGAAAAGATTTTGACGCTGGTCTTCTGAGCCTTGCGCAGAAAGCAGGGGCGACCTTTTTAGGCGGGAAATCCGTTGTCGATGTCGTTGTTCAAAAAGATAAGGTCTCTGTGATGCTTGAAGATGGACAAACCATGGAGACACAGATGGTGATCGGAAGCGACGGGATGCATAGTGTGGTTGCGGAGAAAACGAATTTGTCCAAGAAACTTGAGGTCCTCTGCGTCTCCCTGATGCAGGAACAACCCATGACTCCTAAGCAACTCACGACGTTTTTTACAAAAAAACGCCTCATCTATCTTTTCATAAAGGCACATGGGATCGTCGGGTACGCCTGGGTGTTCCCGAAGAAAAACACGGTGAACATCGGCATCGGTGAATTCCAATCCGCAGTCTCAAAAGAACGACCACGGATTCCTTTAAAGGAGACCTACGAAAAGTTTATCGCAACCCTGAAAGAGCAGAAATTACTCCCCACTGAATTCCCTATTGAGAATCTGAAAGGCGCGACACTTCCCATCTTCCCGCTAGAAAACACTTGCAGAGATCGTGTGCTCCTCTGCGGGGACGCAGCCGGCTTTATCAATCCGATCACGGGTGAAGGAATCTACTATGCGATGGTCTCCGGGAAAATCGCTGCAGATGTCATCGCTGAAGCCCTGAAGTCCAATGATCTGAGTTCTCGGTTTTTATCCCGATATCAGAGCTTATGGAATGATGACTTTGGCAAGGACCTCAAAGCACTGGGCAGGTTCAACAACCAGTGGGGCAAGGACTCTGAGAAAATCGTACGACTGATGACGCGTGATAAAAAATTCGCGCGACTGGTTATTGGTGTGACCGGTGGGCAGATCAGTTTCCGGAAATACCGGACGCCGTTGATCTTACGCTATGTTTATATTTCCTTTAAAAATTTCTTTAGCCAAAAGAAAAATAAAGAAAAATGAATCTCTTTATTTATTCCGGAGCTCTCGTCTTAGTATCTTCCCGGAAATCGTCTTTGGTAGCTCGTCCATATATTCGATAATGCGTGGATACTTGTAAGGTGCTGTGACTTTCTTGACATGGTCCTGAAGTTCCTGAGTCAACGTCTCAGATGGTTTATAGCCTTTCGCAAGGACGACATAGGCCTTGACGACGATCCCCCGAACTCCTTCTGGGTCTGGGGCACCGACGACTGCGCATTCTGCGACCGCGTCATGTTCGATGAGTGCGGATTCAACCTCAAAGGGCCCTATGCGGTACCCAGAGGATTTAATGATATCATCATCACGGCCGACGAACCAGAAATATCCATCCAGGTCTTTGTAGCCTTGATCACCAGTGAAATAATAATCATCTTTGAATGATCGCTTCATGATGTCTGGGTCTTTCCAGTATTCTTTAAAGAGCCCGGGTGGTCGAACATCACCGATGTACAAGGCGATGTTGCCGACCTCATTTGTCTTGAGTTCTTTTGCATTGCCATCCACGATTCGCACATCATGACCTGGTGTTGGTTTCCCAACTGAACCATATTTAATCGGCATGAACGGGTAGTTCGACAACACACAAACTGTCTCAGTCTGCCCAAAGAAATCATAGATCTCAAGGCCAAAGGCGTCCTTCCAGACCCTGATGACCTCAGGGTTCAATGGTTCCCCCGCACTCATACAATGACGGAGTTTGAGGTTGTACTGGGACAGATCCATCTGGATAAGCATCCGGTACACCGTTGGCGGTGCACAAAACGTAGTCACCCCATATTTCTCCATCGCACGAAGCAGTCCATCTGCATCGAAACGACCAGGTGTCTCCCATTGGATGATTGCGGCGCCTACGATCATCTGCCCAAAGAGTTTTCCCCAGGCTGCCTTTGCCCATCCTGTCTCTGAGACTGTCCAATGCAGGTCACATTTGGTTAGCGCCTGAGCAAATTTCGCGGTGACCTCATGACCCAAGGCATAACTATGGGTATGCAGAACCATCTTCGGATGCCCTGTAGTCCCTGAGGTAAAGTAGATGAGAAGCGGTTCGTCCGCACGGGTTTTCCCGATTTCCTTTTGAACCAGGTCTCTTGATGAATCCTTCATTTCCTCAGTATAGTTGAGCCATCCGTCACGTTTTCCATCAACAAGCATGATATGGTTCAATGTCTTGCAGTTCTTTTTTACTGCTTCGACACGGTCCGCGTGGTCAAGATCGGTAAGGACCATGCATGCTTCAGATCGATTCACTCGATATTCAATGTCTTTGGATGTGAGCAGGACTGTTCCTGGCATGGGAACGACTCCTAGCTTGAACATACCGATTAACGCGATGTACCATTCAGGGATACTCTGTAGGATGACTAACACCCGATCCCCTTTTTTCACCCCGAGTTTCCGAAGAACATTTGCGAACTGGTTTGATTGTACCTTGAGGTCATAAAACGTGTGGTACCGTGCTTTTTCCCCGGTTCGATCAATGGATATCAACGCTAGTTTTGTGCGATCTTCTGCCCATTGGTCGACAACATCAAACCCGAAATTATAATGGGTTGGTACTTTCCAAGTGAATGTTTTATAGAGCTCCTCGTATCTGTCTTTTTTAAAAACAGTGTCACATTTTGTCTCTTTTGTTTCCATTTTTTTTCAACCCCCTCTTTTTGATGGCTTAGAGCCCGAGGCGTTTAGCGATGACCATCCGTTGTACCTCTGAGGTTCCCTCACCGATCTGGGTCAGTTTGATATCCCTGTAGAATCGTTCTAACGGTAAATCACGCATGTATCCATGACCACCATGAATCTGAATCGCATCCCTGGTCACCTTCATCGCGCTATCTGAGGCGAAGAGTTTAGCCATGGATGCTTCTATGGTAAAAGGTAATCCTTTATCTTCAAGATATGCTGCTCGCATAACAAGTAATCGTGCAGCATCGATTGATGTCGCCATATCTGCAATCATCCATTGGATCGCCTGGAATTTCGCGATTGGCTTACCGAACTGTTCCCGTTGTTTTGAATACGTGATGCTTTCATCAAGTGCTGCTTGTGCGATGCCGACTGCTTGGGACGCGATCCCGATTCGGCCTCCATCGAGTGTGGCAAGTGCGATCTTGAACCCATCTCCTTCTTTGCCCAGGAGGTTTTCCTTGGGGACTTCCATGTTCTCAAAGATCAGCTCTGAGGTCTGCGAAGCGTTGATCCCTAGTTTGTCAAAGATGCTGCCGACTTTGTATCCTTTAAATGTGTTTTCAACAATGAATGCACTAAGTCCTTTAGGGCCTAAGTTTTTATCCGTGACTGCAAAGACGATGATGATGCCTGCTTTCGGGCCACTGGTGATAAAGGTCTTATCCCCGTTGATCTCATAATGATGGCCTTTGAGCACAGCTGCAGTCTTCATCGCCCCAAGATCTGAGCCTGCGCTTGGTTCAGTGCCAGCGAACGCACCGATCTTCTCTCCTTTTGCCAGGATCGGTAGATATTTCTTTTTTTGTTCTTCGGTGCCGTATTTCATGATAGGCCAGGCGGCTAGTGAGTTATGAACAGAGGTAATCACCCCAGTCGAAGCGCATTTACGTGAGATTTCCTCAACGACCGTGACATAGCTGATAGTGTCGAGTCCTGCGCCACCATATTGTTGTGGGATGATGATACCAAGCAATCCGAGTTTTGCCATTTTATCAAGAATTTTTGTTGGGTACTCCCCGGTTTTATCAAGTTCAGCAGCGACTGGTGCGATTTCTTTTTCAGCGAATTCCCTGACCATGTTTCGGATCATTTTCTGTTGTTCGTTGAGTTCGAGTTTCATGGAGGTGGGAATCAAATCATGAATCATAAAGGTTTCTGTTATTTTCGCTAAGAATATTCCTGGAGAAAGAATGTTTTTTGTGAAAGAAAGAAATATAATACAGATAGAAGTTTAAGAACCTCGTCATGTCCCTCAAAAAAGGTCTGATTCATGTCTATACTGGTAATGGAAAAGGTAAAACCACTGCTGCGATCGGACTAGGTGTACGAGCATCAGGGGATGGCCTGAAGGTTCTGATGATTCAATTCATGAAAGGACGACGCTACAGCGAGCTTGATGCATTGGAGCAAATCAAGAATTTTTCTGTTGTTCAGTTCGGGCGTGATGAATTTGTCTCAAAGGAAAAACCAGCGCAGGTCGATATCGATCTGGCACAGAAGGCTTTCGCATATGCCAAGGAGGTCATCCTTAAGAAGACCTATGATGTGGTGATCCTTGATGAGATTAATGTCGCGCTTGATTATCGTCTTATTGCTTTGGATGATGTTCTTCAATTACTAAAGGAAAAACCAGAATCCCTGGAGCTGGTGCTAACCGGCCGTTATGCGTCACCAGACGTTATAAAACATGCCGATCTAGTAAGTGAGATACTTGAGATCAAGCATCCATATCAGAAGGGAGTGCTGAGCAGAAAAGGGATTGATTGGTAAGTCATTGGGAGTCGATGAGTATGGCTGAAAAGGAACCTATCGAACAGCTTCGTCAGAAACATCTTGAATGGGAGCAACAATTATACAAAAAAGCGATTAAAGAAAACCCGGAGCGGAAGACGAAATTCAAGAACCTCTCTGAAATCGATATTAAAAATGTCTATACTCCTGAGGATATCTCGAAACTTTCGTATCTAACTGATAGTGGGTTTCCCGGTGAGTTTCCTTTTCTTCGTGGCGTCCATCCGAACCTGTATCGTGGGCGACTGTGGACGATGCGTCAGTTCGCAGGCTTTGGCAGCGCTGAAGAGACGAACAAACGTCNNGGGAAATGCGGGGTCGCGATCTCATCCTTAGTCGATATGGAGCTATTATTCCATGGGATACCTCTTGATAAGATCACGACGTCGATGACGATCAATGGCCCTGCTCCGATCATCTGGGCAATGTATATTGCGAATGCAGAGAACCA
>DAYE01000110.1 GCA_002506745.1 Euryarchaeota archaeon UBA33 | reverse complement strand
GGAACCGCAGTAGCTATCAACAGCATACATACCAATATTCCAATGATTTTGTTTTTCATCTTTTTTTCCTCCTTTCTTTTCTGCAATATTCTTTTTACCTCTGATTGTCTAAGAGAGAAGAGTGGCAGAATGATGGAAGTATCCATAAGGGGTAAATATGAAGTAAAAAATATCCTGCCAGCTGCCCTTCCTCCGTCCATGTTGTATTGTCTCCCTCTCAAAGACTTCTCGTTTACATTATACAATAAAAAATTCCTACGACTTTCAGATTGTTTTTTTTTTTCGCCTCCCTAAGTATTAACGTATGNNCGCAACAAAAGTTACAAAAAGAATTTTATCCCCATGATGACCAATGTTCATACGTTAATAAAAATCATATAGCACAACAAATTACTAATTTTTTCTTATATTGACGTCATCCCAACATTACTATAATCTTGTGATTATTTCTTTAAAAACATATCCTACCTTGTGCAAAGAGGTCCAGGGGCTCAAACCCCGTCTCCCTGCACTTTTTTTTAACCCTGTTATTGCCCAGGCTTTTATTTTAAAATGTGTTCACCATCTCCAAAATTATATCTCGATCGTATGACTTTTGATAAATGATCTGTACCAGTAGTTATATTCTCATAAGCATCTGTTTTGTTTTTTAAGAAATAGTCAAACCAACCAGTCGCATATCTAAGACATATATCTTTTTGCCATGATGGGCATAAACAAAATTTTCCAAATGCCGATGTGAAACCAATATGGGTTCCAAATTGTATTGTTACCAGCTCTTTTGGAGTATTTGACCTATTATAACAAAGATAAGCTATTGGGATACTATAGGTAATATCAAAACATCCGGCTTGGTATTGTATAGGCACATAGATATTTTCTGCATCCCAAGGATTGCCCTGAGATAATGCTACCACAGCACCTATCCTTTTATCAACAGCAGCTGTTTCTGCTACTGTGATACTACCTAGTGAATGGCCAATAAGACCTATTTTCTTAGTATCAACCAAGGTTTTAATTGGGCTTTCATCAGTTAAATACGTTACAGCATCCATTGTAGCTATAACAAAATCATCCTTAGCATAATGAAAAATAGCTTCAGAAAATGCGCTAAATCTTAGGTAAAAATTCAAAGAAGGTATTGAAATAGATCTATTACCCCAGAAGCCATCTGATTTACCTTGTCCTGGGAAATCAAATAATAAAACAACATAACCTTGTTCTGCTAAAGCTTCAGGTATCCAGCTATACGCATCTATATAACCTGCTAAACCTTCACAACAAATTATGCCTGGATAAGTTACGGATTTATTAGAAGGGTAGTAAATTACACCATATAAAGTGTAATTATTACTTTCATATGTTATATTTATCGTTTCTACATTAGCTGAAATGGCGGTCGTGATGAAATTTTTACCATCAGTCTGTTCTGATATCGCTGATGGAATGATCGCTGTCCCAGTGAACAGGAAAATGATTCCAACCGCCAAACCTTTTCTCAATAGAAATTCTGGTTGCATGTGATTCCTCCCTTTATGATATTATAACAACCATCCCCTTTAAAAATATATCCTGAGAACCATCATGTTTTTTTGTGCGACAGAAGCCTACTGGGGGTCAACTTATTCCCAAAATGCGTACCCTGAGGGGTTCCCAGGGACCCATTCCG
The DNA here is from genome assembly GCA_002506745.1 of Euryarchaeota archaeon UBA33. Taxonomy (GTDB): domain Archaea; phylum Thermoplasmatota; class E2; order DHVEG-1; family DHVEG-1; genus SM1-50. The sequence continues at coordinate 3,751 of DAYE01000110.1, read as the reverse complement.
GTGGAACACGGTACGCTCGATACAGCTGCTGGATCCTCGTTGATGCGACGTACTCCCAGACGATTTTTGATGTGTTGGTAACCTCAAAGACCCGCCCGTTTGTACCCTCCGTAACCAACGTATTCCCGTTCGGTAATCGCTGTGCGGAGCTCATCACTGAGCTGTAGAATCGGTGGTTCTGTGTGGACCGTGGGAACCACAAGCGGTTGGAATAATGATGATACTCCCAGACGATGTCAAGGGTCACTGGGTTAAATTCAATGACGCGGGACGTCAGCCGAATATATCGTGGCATTCCGCAATATCCATAGCCTGACCATCCGCCGTTGTCAAAGAGGAGGATGTTGCCTTCCCCTGGGAGCCCTTGCGGGATCATATGGGCATGGTGCAAGCCGATGAGTTCGCCGAGTTTGCGACCAGCCTCGGTGTCCTTTGAATAATCAGGTCCTATCTTCCAGACGATATCCCCGGTGTCTCGACTGATGATGGCGACAATGTTCGTGTGCCGTGAACTGATGATGATGTTCTGGGGGTTGAAGCATGCATAAGTGATAGGGTCCATGGTGAACCATTTGTTGGGGCCAAGTAGCGACAGGGAATTCGTGTGGAAGATATCTCCGTCTCCGAGGATACCTGGGTTGACGTACATGCCATGTTTGGTCTCCGCGTTGAAGCCAAGTTGGTTGAAATGCTCGCAAGTACTCCACTCAAATCCAGTGGGGGTCCCATTCCAATCAACCTCGTAGATGACGTCGTCCTTCAGGGGCCGGAGGCTAATACTGGTGTTTCGAATGGTGTGATGGGCGAGGATCAGGGTCTTACCATGGGGGAGAAAGTCTTGGCCAGGGGCGTAGTAGCCGACCGGGTTTCCCTCCCGCTCGAAATCATGGTGCTGGCGGGCTCGGTCGTTCTCCCAGGTATGATAACTCCATATGATGCTTCCGTTCCAGTCGTACTCGTTGAGATAGGTGAAATCGCCACAACTGATCCCGATATATCTGAATTTGTCTCCCGCGATGAGGGATCCCCCGGGTAGCATCTTCGCAGGTTGTGGGAAATGTGATGGCCATTGATGGATGATGGTGCCGTTCATGTCGATCAAGACGGTGGTTGTGTATCTGTTCAGCAACGTGTAACCTTCACAGCATCCCGAGGAATAGGTGAGGAGAGCGCCAGGATCATCTTTTTTTTCAAGACGAGAACTAGACGTGGTAACTCCTGTGACACTCCCACAAGATAAAATGAGTGAGAGGACAACACAAAAGACGACTACTAAATATACATCCTTTGACCTCGACTTCATTGTGGAACCTCCCTTATTTTATTCAAAAAATAATCTTAATTAGAATATAAAAACATATCTTTTGAACGAAACGAACATTTATCAACCAATGCTGTTTATGAAAGGATTACTCCGGAGAGGAAAAAATTTTTTCATCCTCGTCTAAACCGGGTGGAAAAACATCCTTTCCCCGCCGGAGCTTTACCTTCACCTCACTACAAATGTTTATGAATACTTGCTCAATATGAAAGAATGCTCCGGAGAGGTAATTGTCATAGAACAGGATCAATGATAATTTGCCCCTCCGGAGTTTTACATTCAACCCCTGAGAACCCTGTTTTGTTGCGAATCAAATGATTAAAAAAAGAAAAGATATTAGCGAATAAGTCACTTTTTCCCCTTAAAACGTATTAAAAAGCGAAAGTCATATAAACTAGAATTAACAATTGTTAAGTAAGGACGTGTAGAGATGAGAGAGTTTTTCGTTTTCATACTTTTTCCTTTCGCCTCTTTATCATAATATCTTTCTCAATCACACGTCCCATTCCTCCTCATGTAAAACATGATTGCATATCCTTAGAACCAGAAGCATTAACACGGTTTTAAGATTACAATTATCAAGGTTTTTCTTTTTTCCATTTTTTCGCTTCTCGTCACATATCATTGATGAATTTCATGTCAATATCTTCATCTTTAGATGGTGGTATTACTTGTTTTATCTTCATGCCTAGCAAGTCATTAGCTTCATCCAGTATTAACCCAGATTTCTCTAAGAACAGTTCATATTTTGTTTTTATCATATCAATTCCCCTTGGTTATTCATATTATTCAAGAGAAGATTTTTCTCTTCGTTCTTTCTGTTCACATACTTTATCATAAAATAAAATAATTCCGTCAAAATCATAAGGAAACAAATTGGAAAAAACCTTGTTTCATGATGATTTCCTTGATGCTATGCACCAATTCGTACAAAAAAAAGAGCTCAAAATGATATGAAGAAATCATTTCGGAACGTAGCCGTCAATTAAATAACTTTAATATACTACATATGACGTATAATATTGGAGCGAAAAATATGAGAAGAATGATAGGGATTTTAATTTGTATATTGATGACCATACCAATATTTTCTATAACTGTTGCGTCTGAGATGAAAGCTGAGTTTAAAATAGGTAGTGGATATGGAGTTCAAGTCGAAATGACAAATACTGGTAATGAACCTCTTTTTGACATCATATGGTGTTCAATAGATGGACAATATTTTAAGCATCGATATTGTATGAGTCCGGGGATGAGTGAACCATTACAACCAGGAGAATCTTTATCATGGCGAATGAGAACCCCATGGATTCCAACTAAAGCATTTTATCAAAGTATGGGATTACCTGCCATCAGTCATTGCACTGTTAATGCGAAAATATATGACAATGGGGGAAATAATACGATATATGGAGAAAAAAGTGTAGGTGCGCTCTATTTCTTTGGCTTTGTAAAAATATTATCAGAGTAATCTCCTTTTTTCTTTTTTAACAATAAAAAAACCTTCCGTCACATTTTTAATTGATACTCATCTAATTTAGTATCATGTCCTTTTATCTATTTCTCTGCTGTTAAATACTGTTTCTTTCTAATTTTTTTACTGTAGCAACTACTGTTTAACTTACATCTCTCTTTCTTTAAAAACATATCCTGAGAAACGGGTAACAAATGTTCACTATCATGCAAAGGTAGTGATAAAAATCATGTTATGAACTCTGATGCAAACCAAAGAAACGGATAAGAGAATTATTTCACAGGAAGGATCCGGAGAACCATATCCTCCGCTTTCATCTCTGTATTCTTTTCTTCATCCAGAGAATCGACAGCGACAACATACAATAGAACACCAGCACTCAGAAGGACAAGACCGAATACTCTTAGGATACCAACCCAACTTATTGATCCTTCTGCATACGTGGGTCCCATCTCAAATACGATCGCCCCAACAACAAGAAGAATAATCCCAAGTAGTACTTCTAATTCCTTCATGTCCTCTCCGCCGTACTATTCGGAAATGATTCTATATAAACTTATCCTGTGAAAATGTCAACAGGAGAACATCTCCTGAGAAACAAAAGCATTACCATGGTTTTTGTGCGAATCAAATGACAATCCTGTGCATCACACGAACTAGCTTGCATCACACAAAGTTTATTAACAATTGTTAATACTGGGGACCGGCTCCGGAGTCTTCCATTCACCACCTTAGAACCCAGTTTCTCGACTGTAACCCTAGACATTACAGAAGAAAAAGGAAACGCATTGACACGGTTTAACGAATGTTTTTGTGTTACTATCCTTAAAAAGAAATTCCCTACTATAAATCTATAATTTCATAAGGAAGAGGGGGAATAAAGGAAATGTAAAGTGAATTAATTTTCAAGGGAGGAAAGAAATAGAAAAATTTTACATTTCCTATTTTCCCATAAT
>DAYE01000032.1 GCA_002506745.1 Euryarchaeota archaeon UBA33 | reverse complement strand
AGCAATGAACGAGTTCATCTACAAAGAGTATCGACATCTCTGGGATTTCTTTAGCCTTCGCCTGTTATCAAAAGGCAGTAAGTTACACATTTTTACCAGTCTTGATAAGTACGCGCAGCGGTACATCACTGATCCAAAATTACGGAAAATTCTGGAATATACCATGGTGTTCCTTGGGGGGACTCCCTTTGATACCCCTGCGTTGTACTCCTTGATGTCCCATGTAGATTTCAATTTGGGTGTCTGGTACCCCGATGGTGGTTTCGGAGCACTTGCAAGGGCTTTTCAACGACTCGCTTCAGAACAAGGTGTGACCTTTAAGTTCGAAAGCGAAGTAGAAAAAATACAGGTGAGCGGAAATAAAATCACTGGTGTGAAAACGTCAAAAGGAACCTTGAACGCTGATATTGTAATCGCAAATGCAGATTATCACCACGTAGAAACAAACCTATTGGATCAACAAAATCAAACCTATACTCAGCAGTACTGGGAAAAAAGAGCAATCGCACCGTCTGCCCTGCTGATGTATCTTGGTGTGGAAGGAAAAATTAAATCATTCGCACATCATAACCTTTATTTTGCGTCACAATGGCAGGATCATTTCAATACCATTTTCCATGAACCAAAATGGCCAGAGGACCCCTCTTACTATGTGAGCTGTCCATCGAAAACCGATCCTTCTGTGGCACCAAAAGAAGACGAAAACCTATTCGTTCTTGTCCCGGTCGCAGCAGGGTTACAGGATACAGAAAAAACACGGGAGAAATACTTCACCAAAGTCATGGATCATCTCGAATCACTCACTGGAGAGAATATTAAGGATCGCCTGGTGGTGAAGAGATTGTTCGCCCATAATGATTTTACAAATCAGTACCATGCATATAAAGGGACTGCTCTAGGGCTTGCACATACCTTAGGGCAGACCGCGATCTTCCGCTGCTCACATCAAAGTAAAAAAGTGAAGGGGCTCTACTACACGGGGCATTATACACACCCTGGAATTGGTGTGCCGATGGTAGTCATTTCTTCACAAATAATCGCCCAACAACTAAGGGATGCTTATGATCATTGATAAAACATTCTTCTCAATCTTTCGCAAAGGAAGTCGTACATACTTCTACAGTAGCTTGTTTTTTCCTATGCATATTCGTCGGGAGGTCTTCATTCTCTATGGATTTGTTCGTAAAACCGATAATTATGTGGATGTTATTCCTCAAGATCGCGCGGGATTCTATGAGTTCAAACGAAAATACTATGAGGCAAAACAGGGGAAAGATACTGGGGATGTGGTGATTGATTCTTTTGTTCGGTTAGCGGAGCAGAAAGGATTTGAAGACGAATGGGTCGATGCGTTCCTGCATTCCATGGAACTTGATCTTACCAAGACACGATATGAGACACTGGATGAAGTCATTGAGTACATCTATGGATCTGCGGAAGTCATTGGCCTGATGATGGCAAAAATCATCGGACTACCGAAGGAATCCTATGAGCATGCGAAATACCTAGGGCGGGCGATGCAATACATTAATTTCATCCGTGACATCGCAGAGGATTTAGAGCTCGGGCGAGTCTATTTCCCTCAGATAGATTTACAACAACACGGGTTGGAAAATCTGACCTATGAGCATGTGAAACAGCATCCTGAACAATTCAAACAATTCCTTCAAACCCAACTTGATCGGTATTGTCACTGGCAGGAACGGGCAGAGGAAGGATACCGTTTCATCCCAAAACGATTCCTAATATCTATCAAAACGGCATCAGAGATGTACCACTGGACCGCTGAACAAATCGCACATCATCCTTTCGTTGTCTATGAAGTAAAAGTAAAACCAATGATATCAAAAATCTTACTGACCGTTTTTTCAAATCTTATTGATACCATGGGAACAAAGTTCAGTACATCATTCTGCCATGAGATCACAAAGGAGCATCATGATTCTTTAGAGTAAATGATATAAAAACGTTCCTCAAGTTAGGTCTTGTTATACGTACGAGTTGTTTGTTGAAATTGCCTGGCAATAAAAAACTTTTCTACCGATAGGCCAATAAGAGCACAATCTTTATTGTTGATGAACTCGACAAGATATGGATGTTTTTTCAGAAGAATATCAATAAAACGTTGCGTGTCGTCTTTTATTTCATGTGCCATCCCGACAACGGTTATAGCAATAGCGTTTTTCACATCTGATGAGAGATTCTCTCTATTGTCGATAAGCAGAGAGATTTTTGGATTTTGTATGATGTTGGTAAATTTTTTTGTTTGTCGTAACGTGGCAAAGATAAGATACGAAAGGTCCTTCGTTGCAGAGAAAGCAACCAGGCTTGTGTATGGATCGGTACCGCTTTGTGTCGCAACAACAGCGAATCTCTGTTCTTTACATAATTTCCGAAAGAGCTTATGTTCTTCATTCATAACATCGTTTGTATTAACTAAGTGGAATGTGGAGTTCACGGTTATGACGAATCAAGGGGACATTGATGATTGACCGGAGGATATCCAATGGAGGGAACTGTTCCTTATATCCGAGCACCGCGACATAATCGCCACCTTTTTGATAATGGTCCCAGTAATAGACATAATACGTTCCTGATATGTTTATTGTCTCATCAAACCGAGGCCCCTGATAGTAGTACTTTCCACCGAATGGTTCGAAGAATTGCTCACGAGGGCTACCAGGTGGGGCATCCTGTTTTACTATCACACCACATCCATCTGGCAGATCGAAAGGAAGCGTTTGGTTCGGTGCTGGAAGCCCAGGGCCAACCAAGGCAAACCATGGGGTAAAATTCGCATAATAGCCATCGCAGACCGGGACGATGACTTCAAGATAAATCCGTAACGGTTGATCCTTTATCGTAAAGCTATACACATCGATATCGGTTGATGGGTTCACCCAATCTGTTTCCAACCAGGAATAGACCGCTATCGATTGGGTGATGGACCGTCTCACCTGAAATGGTTGTTGTGCCGAGGAGTCACGATGTTCTAAATAAGGTACATGTGCAAGAACAGTCGGAAATAGAAAGAGGCACGCGCATCCAAAAGCACAGGATAACACAACACTTCTCTTCATGTACATACCTAACCTCGCTACCCTATATAAATATTTTTTATTACGTATTTCCCGGGAAAAAACGCACCTCCGTAAAGCAAATAAACGTAAAAATGATTTCATAGTAACAAAAATGTGGGGAGAATCATATCTATGTCTGAAATTAAAATCATGTGCCCTAAATGCCGCCATCAATTCACCGCCAAAGGTGAGCCAAATGAAAAAATCTATGTGACCTGTCCCTCCTGTAAAACTTATGGGACATTTACCGTTCCTGCGGGAACCTGTGATCCAAAGAAAGTAGAATGTTTCACTGATACCGGAGAGGCCCGTTTTAGGAAATTACGCATATTTAACGCAGTGATGGGCGTCATCCACATGATCCAGGGGATTTTAATGCTAATCCTCAGCAATTCATTCACTCTTCCATTAACCTATACACACCCAGAATATAATGCAGTGACCAATACGATCTCCCCTGTTTCAGAAACCTTTTTTAACATACAAATCGGGCCACTCGTCGCTTTGTTCCTTTTCATGTCAGCAACCGCTCATATCCTGCTCTCAACTGTTCTGTACAAATGGTATGTCACAAACCTCAAAAACCATATCAATCCCGCCCGATGGTATGAGTACTCCTTAAGTGCCTCCCTAATGATTTTCCTCATAGCAATGCTTGTCACCATTTATGATTTTGGAACCTTACTTGCATTATTCACCCTGACTGCAGTGATGAACCTCATGGGCTTGATGATGGAACTTCATAATCAAACCACGACGAAAACCAAATGGACTTCCTATAACATAGGATGTATCGCGGGTTTTATCCCCTGGGTCGTTATCTTCATCCCTCTTATCACCGCAGCATCTGTACCGAATTTTGTTATCGCGATTTTTATCACGATCGCCGTGTTCTTCAATCTGTTTGCAATCAACATGTTCCTTCAATATAAGAGGATTGGAAAATGGAAGGATTACCTCTATGGTGAGCGTATGTATATCGTCCTGAGTCTTGTTGCAAAATCCGCTCTCGCCTGGCAGGTGTTCGCTGGGACGCTCCGACCAATGTAA
>DAYE01000089.1 GCA_002506745.1 Euryarchaeota archaeon UBA33 | reverse complement strand
CTTCTCCCAAAGAGTGCTCATTTCTCTTTCCAAAAGATTGCATCACTGATGGACATGAAACTGGTCGAAATCCCTGTTACGAAAGAGTATGTGATGGACGTTGCACAGTTGAAACGGAAGATTCGTAAAACAACTGCTGCAGTCGTTGGCATTGCAGGATCAACCGAGCTAGGAACCATTGACCCGATCCTTAGGATAAGTGACATCTGTGCTGATGAGCACATCTTTTTCCATGTGGATGCGGCCTTTGGTGGTTTTGTCATCCCTTTCCTTAGAGAACTCCAGTACAAGGTACCTGAGTTTGATTTTCGGCTTAAAGGAGTCTGCTCGATTTCAATTGATTCCCATAAGATGGGATATGCTGCTATACCCTTAGGGACGTTGTTGGTTCGGAAGAAACAATGGCTTACGAGTATCAGTGTGGATTCTCCGTATATTAGTAGTGAGAAACAAACAGGGATCCTCGGGACGCGTTCTGGTGCACCGGTAGCAGCCGCTTACGCAGTCGCGCGATATCTTGGATACAAGGGGTATACACAGATGGTCCAATGCTGTATGGAAGTAACAAAATACACAGAGAGAAGAATCAGAGAGCTTGGACTTACTCTTGTGATGAAACCGACAATGAATGTGATTGGGGTGAAATTAAAAAGACCCGGGGTTGTCGTAAAAAGGCTCTCTGAACAGGGTTGGCGAGTCAACAAGATTGAGCGGCTTTCTTGTGTCCGATTGGTCTTGATGCCGCAAATCACAAAACAGATTATCGATGAATTCATACCAGTCCTACAAAAAACATGTGAAGAGGTTGGAGAATTATGAGTCTGAAACATTTAGAGAAATCATTGCATGAAGCCCCTATCGTGAAAAAAGGTGATTACGACTATGTGATCCATCCTATCACCGATGGTGTTCCATACATTACTCCTGAATTATTAAAAGAAGTCACTGGTGAGATGAAGAAGCATATCAAGAAATGTGGGAAGTTCGATCGTATCGTGACGATGGAGGCGATGGGAATCCCTCTGGCTACTTCATTGTCCCTTGACCTTGGTGTCCCATTTACGATCATCCGCAAAAGACAGTACGGGTTGCCTGGTGAAGTTTCAGTAGAGCAGGTGACAGGATATTCGAAATCAAAGATGTACATCAACGGGCTCAAGAAAGGAGACACGGTTATCCTCGTCGACGATGTGCTCAGTACAGGCGGGACGTTAAAGGCAGTGCTTTATGTGCTTAAAGAGATAGGAGTCTTAGTAAAAGGCGTGTTTATCGCGGTCTACAAAGGAACCTGCAAAGAGGAAATTATGAATATGTATGATGTTCCTATTACAACAACTGTTGATATTGAGGTTATTCAGGGAAAGGTTACTATTAAGTGATAAATAGAATTTTAAACTTTCCTCAATTTTTGAATAAATTCCTGGATCCCCAATAGAGAAAATCTTGGCTACTCGTTCTTTATATGAGGATCAATGTCAATGTAAAAAAGAACGACAACCATCCTAAAATAGAAGGACCATCCCTTTACCGTAAACCTCCAAGTTCCAGTATCATTGCCTAGGAAAGCATACTCCATAATTCTTTTTTGATTGAATTCTTTTTCCTCACCATCCGGTAGATAAACAGTCATACTTCCTTTTCTGTGACCAGCAACAACTATGTGGAAAACGGAGCCGTCTCTTACCGTTACTTCTTTGAAGATATCACATATGCTTGCTCCAAATAACACATTGAGTTTAATCGCATAGTACTTCCCTGAGAATTGATTATACGTTGGTGAATAGAGACCTACGTTTCCATGTCTTGTCAGTTGAGTCACTTCCATTGAATCATATAACGATTCGATGACAACGGAGAAATAGCTTTTCTCTGATGTGGTGGGAACCGCGAGTGTGAGATACCACCTATCTCCAGATTGTACATCAAAATACCCGGATTTGTTATCTGAACGACCAACCTTATCCTTGAATAGTTGAATCAACAAAAATCTCCCTGCCGATAGATGTATCCTTGGTGTGACGATAAGATATTTTCTCTCTGGGACGTACCAAAGACATGCTGGCTCCATAAGAGGTTTTTCACCATCGGTAAGCAAACAATATGTAGCGGTTATTGTTTCATCATCATACAAAACAGCCATCTTCGATGAAAAGTCTATGACATCATCCTGGTGAAATGTAATCTCGTACTGTACCACTTCCTTTTTTAATTGAAGATTATCCTGATTAAATTCAAGATGGTTACTATAGCTGGTCGAATTATTTTGTAAGCCTCCCATCTCATCAGCTTTCAGTGTCGCACCATCATTGATTTCTTGACTTGTTATCATCAAAAAACCGGTAGCAGTCAATGAAGCGATAATTGAAAGAGAAATAATTTTTTTCATGAGCATGGAAAATTAAAGAATAGAAGAGGGGTAGAAAGCTTCTTCGTGTCCGTCTGTTTATACGCCGACTCCTACAAGCATACCGCTCATTCCTGCGAGGAAATATGGTCCAATCATTATCAATGGTACTGCTAAGAGAATCCCAACAAAACCAAGGATGAAGTTGAAACCAGTCATCGCTAATGTGTATCCAAAGCCTCCGATAGTTACGCTTGTACCTTGGAAGCCATAGGTAAGGAATACGTCAGCGCCCACTGTCGGGAATATCATATGTGTCCCTCCTGCGAACCCTGCGCACATGCCGGCATCGAACTGGCCGCATATGATATTAGCCCATACAGGTGTAGGCAGACCATTCCAGATACCCATTGGTTGTGGTCCCTCTTGCGGTTTTATAGTTGGTTGTCGTCTTTGCTCTTGTATCTTCTCTCGGATGTAGAGGTAAAGATTGTTCAGATCATCAACTGTTTTGTCGGTTAACCCATTGTCTATGAGTGCTTGGAAGAACGGTTTGATATTCTCGAATGCTGTTGTGACCTCTTCATCTGATTTGGTTTTATCGTAGATGGTTAAGAAATCTTCTTTGAGCGATGCTCCCAGGTCAACAAGCTCTTGGATTGAAGAAACCGGCATTTCCTTTTCGACGCGTTTACCCTTAACCATGCAAAGGATGACCGTGATTTCATCAGATACAACGATAGTTGTTTGTGGTTGGTTAACAGCGCTTGTGATTGGAACGAGAAGAATTAGGGCTACGACAAGCAGTGCTATCTCTCTTTTCATTTTTTTTCTTCACCTCCCTCGCCTGTTGTTGAAAAAAGCATAAGATACCCGCGAACGTATCTTATGATACATAATAAAGAAAAACACAAGGCTTAACGTAATGTAAAGTAGTTTTTCTTGAAAAATAGTCTGATAGTATGTAATGGACTTTGCGGCAGCAGATGAGATNNACTATTGATTATCATGCTTACTCATCGGATAAAAAATGTTTTTACGAATCTCAATTTTTATTCCTCAGAATCGTTCATAAGAGTTGATAATCTCGAAACAACCAACAATAAACTATTTCATCCCCTGTCCTATTGTACGTTCGATTATTATGACTGAGAAAATCCCACAACACATGCATTGTCAGATCTGCGGAAAAGCAATCACTGCATCAGACACAGAGACGATGTGCTCTGATGAATGTAAACAACGGTATCAAAAACTCACCAAAAGACGGAAAGTCTGGGTCTATATCATGTATGCGCTCATCTTCGTCATGATAGCGGTCTTATTCCTTGCACCATATCTTGGAAAATAACCAGTGGTACATGGATAAAGAAAAATAAGGAGAATGCTTTCGTTTATTCTGCGAGTTCTTCCTGCAGGTCGATGACCATCTCAGTAAGGACATCTTCGAATATCTGATGGCGGTACTCTTTGACTGAGCCGTTCGCAAGATGTGCTCGAGCGACAAAATCTCTGCCGTCTTTCAGAATTTCAATATGACAGACTGTTTCCATGCTTGTCCCGTCCTGTTTTACTCCCGTATTCATCAATGATATTTATATGTTTTGTGCGCAAGGTTAATGTGTTTCAGGCTCATGTCAAGGTGGGACGTGGGGTTGTGAAACCGATACGAAACGCTGTCGTCGCAGGCCAGTTCTACCCAGGCTCTGAAAAAAATCTCAGAACACAAATCGAAGAATGTTTTCTTGAGAAAAGAGGATATGGGAAGATACCGGTGGTACAAAAAATAAGAGGTAATCTGAAAGGATTGGTGGTTCCCCATGCAGGATTCGTGTATTCAGGGGCGATCGCATCTCATGCGTACGGGCGTCTTGCAGAGCAAGGGTTTGCTGAGACGTTCATCATCCTTGGGCCAAACCACACAGGCATGGGTTCTGGTGTTTCTGTGATGACGGAAGGCGCCTGGAAAACACCATTGGGGGCCGTTTCTCTTGATGAAACTCTTGCGCAGTCCATCGCAACAGGTATCGTTGACCAGGATCCTTCTGCACACACGTACGAACATAGCATAGAAGTACAGCTCCCCTTCTTACAATATCTTGGGCAAGGACGGCCATTTGAGTTTGTTCCCATCTGCATGATGATGCAGGATTATGAAGCCGTACAAGAGGTTGGGGCTATCCTTGTAAAGGCTATCCAGAGATCAAAGAAGAGAATCGTCCTGGTCGCCAGCAGTGATTTTTCCCATGCAGGGTTCAACTACCGCAGTACACCTCCATCCGGGATGCGCGTCGATAAGTACGCAACAGAACAAGACGCACTCGCAATAAAAGATATTCTCTCCTTAGACCCACAGCAACTCATCGAAACTGTCGAGCGGCACACTATCACGATGTGCGGGTCAGGACCGGTTGCTGCAATGCTTCTTGTCGCAAAAAAACTTGGTGGAACCACGGCGGAACTTTTAAAATATGGGACATCCTATGATGTTCACCCAGATTCCTCCTGTGTAGGATATGGGGCAATCGCGGTTTCATAGGTGCCAGACTCATGAAGAAACAACCTGTACGAGATATCCTGCTGAAAAAAAATATGACGACAAACCAGTTGATGAAGGAACTGTACGACTCTGGGGGTTTTTCATCTAAAAAAGTAGCAGATGGTGTCGATATCCTTGAGCGGATGGTCCAAGAAAAGGATTGCGTGAAGTTTTTGTCATTTCCTGCCTGCATCATCTCAACAGGAACACGAGGGGTCATCAAGGAACTGGTGAAGCGAAAATTAGTCGATGTCATCATCACCACCACCGGGACCTTAGATCATGATCTGGCACGAGTATGGAAAGACTATTACCATGGGTCGTTCATGGCTGATGATACAAAGTTGCATCAACAGGGAATCAACCGTCTTGGAAACATCTTCATCCCACTGGAATGCTATGGGACGATCCTTGAAAAGAAACTACAACCTATCCTAGGTGAACTCTATACGATGCAACAGAAATGGTCTACCAAAGACCTTATCTGGGAGTTTGGTAAACGCCTTGAAAAAGAAAAAAACGGGAAAGACTCCATACTATATTGGGCATGGAAAAACAAGATTCCTCTGTTTGTACCTGGTATCATGGATGGAGCGTTCGGCTCCCAGCTCTGGATGTATTATCAGGAGCACCGTAACTTCACAATTGATCTTTTCAAAGACGAACAGGACCTCTCTGACATCGTTTTTGAAGCAAAAAAGACTGGTGCGCTGATCATCGGTGGCGGGATCTCGAAGCATCATGTCATCTGGTGGAATCAGTTCTGCAACGGGCTTTCCCATGCAGTGTATCTCACGACCGCTGTCGAATATGATGGCAGTCTTTCTGGTGCGCAGACACGAGAAGCGATCTCTTGGGGAAAAATAGCGGAAAAAGCAGACAATGTCACCATCGAAGGTGACGCAACGGTACTACTCCCACTGATGATTAGTGCCTTGTTTGAACGACTATAAGACCAAGGTCCTTATTGGTTAAAAGGAGGTCTCTTTTTCTCAAAGACACGGTTCAGTATATCCTTTTCATCGGCATTACGGATAGGTTCCTCTGATTCTGCTTCTTGAACCTGTGGTTTGTCCATGTGGTCCTGTCGTTCATGTTTTCCTTTGTGTAGAACCCCATATGCTTCGTTGATGAAATGAAGTTCTTCGCTGGTGGGACACCAGGAGATCATGTTCTTATTGGTAAAAAAGTTCGGTGCGTTTCGGTCAAACTGAATCGTTATCATTAACTCTCCTGAGGTGACGTCTTTTTCAAGTTGGAGAGAAACATAGATGTTTTCTTGTTTTTTCATTCGGTTCCCATCCTCGTTGTACAGTCGATAACATGTAGAAGGTTTTATATTTTTCTTTTTAGACGGATGAGACCGTTGATTTTTTTATGAGAAAAAATATTAAAAATTGTTTGTCACAACTTCTTATTCTTTTGTTGTGACTTCTTTGACTAATTGATTGTCCTGCGCTGTGGATTTGAGGAATTTTAGGATCAGTTCCTTTTGTTGTTGATTTAAGGTCATACGGTCACCTTTATATATTATAATAGTCAAGGATATCGAAGAATTCTTTCTTGATGATGTAGCCTTGGTCTGTCTTTTTGATCAAATCGTGTTTCAGGCAGAACTCTATTACCTCATGCTGTTCGTTGTTTTCATACATCTCTCGTTCACCTCGTTGTGATAAGAGGTTTTTCCATCTCTTATCATGTTACTTGTTGCCAATGAACATATATAAAGATACCTTGGCAAAATAACAAAATGATAATGCACAGATGATGTTATGCCTGGAGAAACTCCCTTTAAAAACCATTAAAGTTATATGAAAACACGGGTTCCCTTCTATGTCATGATAAATAAAATCCGCGATGCAAACGTGCTTTTCTCCGCAGGCCTTTTTGGAACAAATGTCATCTGTGTCCTTCTTGCTCTTGATATGCTTTCAAACAACTTTGGATTCGTCATTGCCTCCAGTCAGCATCTCCTTACCATCTTTTTGTTATTCGGGGTTTTACTGCTGAATCTACCGCTTCAACAAACTTTACGTCATCTTTCGAAAAAAAATCCTCACCTCTTACAACTAATCATAGGGGCTATCTTGTGTCTCTTTGGATTTCTTTTCCTAATCGTCTCAAAAACCAACCTACTCTGGATCAGCAGCGTCCCGGTCATCCTCTCTGGTCTTGACCTCTGTCTCCAAGGGATAGATCGCAGAAGAAACGAACTCCATCTCCTCGCAATAACCTCTTTTGTGTATGGATTGGTGTTCCTCCTCTTAGAAACCATTCCATCGTTCTGGTTTCTGTATCAGCAAACCTCCCTGTTGATAACCCATACGATTGGGGTACTGACAACGACCCCGTTCTTGCTTGGTCCTACCACAAGCGGACTGGGTATCCTGCTGGTCTCTCTTATATCTCTGATCAGTAGTTTTCTTCTCTCAACGAAAAAAACACGCAAAGAAATCCTTTGGTTCTGTTTCTGCATCGCAGGCTTATGGTTCATATGGTTTTTTTACCTTCTTATACTCAATCTCATCTCCTATCCCTCAAATGATGCACTCAACCTCCACCCGTTATTCTTCCTTTTCTGTCTCATTCCAGTCTTTGGTTTCCTGTTCCGCTCTGCGGTCAAAGACACAGCATCAGTCATCATCCCTAAAAAAGGCTGGATGAAACACTATCTACAGAACGGTAAAGTCTGGGCTGCTGTGTTCTTATTCCTGTCCACGTCGCTATTGACTGTTTTTATCACGGGAGGTGCTGCACCAGCAGAACAACAAAGGGTCCTGTTTTACGGCGATCATATGATAGGTACCTGGGACGTCCCAGAGTATGGAAAATACGGAAAAGACGCTGTCGGGATGTTTGGCATGTGGCCGATCTATCTAACGACTTTTGGTTATGAAACAGAAATCCTTGTCGAAAACAGGACCCAATTCCTCAATACGACACAACCACCGACTCAGAATATCACCAGGTATTTGAATCTCACGGACTACACGACTGTTAGGGAAATAAGTAGTATTACGAAATCGACTCTGGACAATGCTGTTATCTTCGTTGTGTCAAACCTGAATGTCTCATTTTCAGAACAGGAACGATCCATCATTTGGGACTATGTTGAAAAGGGCGGCTCGCTGCTTGTCATCGGGGACCATACCAACGTCGGAGGCATCCAAGGACCATTGAATGAACTGCTTACCCCGGTTGGGATCCAGTATCGGTTCGATGCAGCACTTCCCTTTGATGAGAAATTCAAATGGCTCACCTGTACACAACTCCTGCATCATCCTATGACCTCTACCCTTTCAAGTCTTGATGAACTTCAATATGGCATTGGTGCATCCCTGGAGCTATCTTCGTCCTCATTCCCGATCATCATTGGTTCCTCTGCTCTCTCCGATAACGGGAATCGGTCGAATAATGATATTGCGTATCTGGGAGATTATGAATACAACAAAGGAGAACAACTTGGGGATGTGATCCTCGTAGCAGGTGCGTATTACGGTTCTGGCAAAGTCCTTGTTTGTGGTGACACCTCCTCGTTTCAAAACCCTGCGTTACCGTTTTCATATGAGTTTCTTCAAAGCTGCTTTGCCTGGTTGACAAGTACACAAACAGGGACTACGAAAACATTTCAGATAGGTATTTCTTTGCTGTTGCTCATCGGTGCAATCATTATCAATTGGTTTTTCAAGAAAAACACGATTTCCTTCACCTGGCTGCCTGTTCTCCTCTGCCTCTCCTTACTCCTCACCTCATCCCTAAATCCTCTGATTATCACATCCACGAAGGACAGTACTGGCAACATCGTGTACATCGATGCATCGCATAATGAGCGTTTTTCTCTTGAATCATTCACTGATGACTCGCTCAACGGTCTTCTTGTTAACCTTGAACGGAACAACCTCCAGCCCCTTCTCCTCAGAGATTTTTCACAGGAAAAAATCTTGAAGAGCAACCTCATTATTTTTAATGCTCCGACCGCGGCGTTCACTACAGACGAAGTCGTTTTTCTCCAAACATACATGGAGCACGGTGGGGTCGTTGTGCTAACTACAGGGTATGAAGAGAGGGAGGCGTCACTGCCACTTCTCAGCACTTTTGGTATGGATATAGAGCCGACACCGTTAGGCCCTGTCCCATATGTTGAGGAGAACCTCACCCTGTATCAAAACGAGCCACGATTTGTCGATAGTTGGCCTGTGTCGTTTCAAACAAATCAGACCACCTCTTTCTATAATTTTACCTGGGATGACCGTACATTCCATCTTGTTGTCTTCATCAACTATGGGGCTGGGGGCCTCCTTCTCATTGGTGACAGTCAGTACCTGCTGGACAAGAACCTTGAATCTATTTACGATTACTGGCCCGGAAACATTCTTTTTATAAAATATCTGCTTGATGAATTACCGATAAAGGAGGAGAAGCGATGAAACGATTCCTCTGGCTAGGTCTGCTCTTTCTCTCCGCGAGTTGGCTCTTCTTCATCCCTCAGTTCACAACGCCAGACCTTGTCGCAGGCTCGCTCTGTGTCGTCGCTGGTATTCTCTGCTTCATCGCTGGGATACGCCGCTGCGTACAAAAACAGGTGGAGATCGGATATATGGTTCTTCTCGTCCCCTTAGCAGTCGCACTCGTTTTTGTGTCATTTCCCTATAATCTTGGTCTCGTGGTTCTGGCTATCGGATTGCTCACATCCCTGTTTTCCTATAAATTTGAACGGATACAAGCGGTCCCCCTGGGTATTTCACTCGCTGGAGTCCTCCTAGTGATTCAAACGATCGTCTTCCCCTTTTATGTTTCCTTCATCTCCCATGGGCATCGAATTGACATCCTCTCACCAGTGATTTCATCGCTGACAAACTTCCTTGGTTTCCATACTTCGACGAACAATGGTCTTCTGTTCGTGCAGACTCTCCAACAGATCTATCCGGTCACCATCACCTGGGAGAAACTCGGTTTCTTTCTTGCGCTGAACATGTTCCTTGGGGCTTTGTTTGTCTTTGTGATGCTGTATAAAAAAAGACAGATGCTGAGGAATATGATGATCTTTCTTGTTGCAGGCGCTCTTTATATCCTCCTGCGTTTTGTCGCTATCCTTGTTCTGTACATGACTGCCAAGGAGCTTTCGGTCTTCTGGGATCCCCTTGTTACGACCCTCAGCTTCGTCCCTTTCAGCCTGTTACTCATGAAACTCCTCCCGTTTAAGGATACAACTGAAATAACAATTCAAGCACCATCGGTGCATTTGACAAAGAAACATCTTGCGGCCTTGATTCTGATATTTCTGCTTGTCTTTTCTGTTACCGGCGCGTTTCTTTTCCAAGACCCTGGGTCGACAAAAACTGGTCGCGTCCTCATCGATGAATACCACAGCCAATGGGAAGATACGGTTCGACCTCTGGATACTGAATGGTACGGGTTGCTTTCAACATATAATTATTATTCCTGGGCACAATGGCTGCGGTATCACTATTCTGTCGAGACAAACATCAATACGACATTCACACCAGATCTTCTCCGCAGGTACGATATCCTTATCCTGAAGTGTCCAACCGAAAGCTATACGACCCAAGAGGTTCAATCCATCAAGGACTTTGTCGAACAGGGTGGCGGGCTGTATCTGATCGGGGATCATACCAACGTGTTCGGCATGAACACCTTTCTCAATCAAGTCTCGGAAGAGTTCGGGTTACGATATAAAACCGATGCGACGTATGAGCTTGGAACCGGGGATCTCTCCACCTATACACCTGACCTGTTCTTCTCCCATCCTGTTATGCGTCATGTCACACAATTTGATTTCATGACCTCCTGTACCCTGGAGCCGACCTCCCTTTCTGCATCCATGCGCATGGAAAATATCATCATCGGAAACCAGATCATCAGTGAACCTGGTACGTATTCGACAGAGAATTTCTTCAGAGAATCAATCGCCTCTCCCGACTCCGAATGCGGCTATCTCCTCCAAGCTGCAGCGATCAAATACGGAGCAGGTCGGGTGGTGGCGTTTACCGATAGCACCGTGTTTTCCAGTTTCTGTCTGTTCACCGATGGGTACCCCTCCTTTAACCTAGGCGTCATGGATTATCTGAATCGAACGAATTCCTCGACGTCCCTGAACATCATTCTGTTTGCTTTTTCGATTACTTTTTTTATCAGCCTGCTGCTTCTTCTGAGAAATAATAAAAAGATGATGGTCCTTTGGATGTTCCTCTTTGCTGGTCTGCTCGCATTCTCCACCGTAGCACCACTGTGCTTCTATCTTACGAACCTGTCCTATCCGCAGCCTATGGCTTTGACAGACTATCCACATCTCTGTTTTGAACAGCAGCATTCTTCAATGAATATCTCTGTAAAACCCACTGCGTCACTTGGTGAAAATTCCAATAATTATGGGACGTTCTTTGTCTGGACCCAACGAGTCGGTGCTGTTCCCTCATTCGCACCGATACTCAACGATGCGACGAGAAGTGGTGATATCATTGTCATTATCAACCCGACCGGACCATTTACCGAGGCAGATGTTCATCTGCTGACGACCTTTTTTGAGAAAGGCGGTCGATTACTTCTAATGGACAGCATTAGGAACCCTCAATCAACCGCAAATGAACTGCTTGGGAGTTTTGGGATATGGATTACGACCACGACTGTGGATCATATGCTCCTCTCCAATGAAAGTGAAAATACGAGTCAGATATCGGTTGGCAACATCACATCTCCCTCTCTGATTATTACCGGGGGCGATACGTTATTAACAAATGACAAAAACGAAACGTATGCAACCGTCATTGATTTTCTCAATACCACCACCGGTGACGTCGGACGACTTGTTGTGGTTGTCGACTCCTACAGTTTTTCCGATGCGCTTATGGGGGGAACATTTACCGAGCCTACCGAACAACAACGCCACATCTATGACACTGAGTTCTTCCTCCTTCGTAAGGTTCTTTCACCATAGATTTTTTCTTTTTTCCTCATCTCCCATCATATATTATACGAGGGCAACAATTAAATACGGGGACAACGATAGGTTTTTTGGGGAAAGAAATATGGAGAAAAAAACTCTCATAGTAACCATATCGGCAGCTGTTCTCTTAGTGATTGCCTCGTTTAGCTCTGTGATCGGATCAAATGATGAACAATCATCTCAAAAAATCGAATCACCCTTGTTTGCGGTTCGAACACAACGCTCGGTTCACACAGATAGTGAGCAAACGATTCAGTCCCATTACCTTGGCAAAGGAATGAATTCTCATCTGTTCCGCCCGATGCAACCATCACTGAATAACGCACTGGATCGGACAATCAAACTGCTGAATGCAAACCCAGATTTTTTCGCAAAATTCCTTAAAACACTCAGTTCAAATCCTCGGGTGTTAGCACTTCTTGAGCAGAATGGTATGACTGTTGCTGAATTTAAAACCTATTTGAATCGCCTGAAAAACGATCCATCGCTATTTATCGATGAGATCCGCAGCGCAGGACCAAAACTATCGGCGCAACAATTAAAAACACCACTGCCGCTTAGTTTGAACACCACAAACCCATTCGCATGTGTCATTACTGCGATTGTCATGATCCCGGTTGTGCTGATTATCGCGCTTATCGTAGTGGTTTTCACCTTACGTATCTTGCAATGTCTGAACTTCAGCGAGGTTATAAACCAGATCATGGACCAGGTATTACAGGAGCTGTACCCTGCTGGTTTCAACAACTGAACCTTTTTTTTCTTTTTATTTCTTCTTCGATATATTTATATAGATTTTCCGTGAATAGGTAATTGGTACTATGGTCAGCCGATTGAGAACTAAAATTCTATCGATATTTCTCCTTCTTTGCCTCTTCTTTGGTGGGATACCTCTTCAGGCGCAGTTGGCTGACCAGGGTGGTGGGTCATTTCTTCTGATATCTTCTGACGACATCATTCAGGAAGGGATACAGCAGATACGAACAGAACACGATCCGTTGGTAGCTGCATCCGACCCTCATGTAGAGTTAGAAACATGGTTCAACCTGCATCCATTCATCGAGTATGCAAGCCTGATAGGATCATCGAGAACGGTGAAGTTCATCGATGGATCCTATGTTGTTCTTATGGATCCTCTTTTTGAGAAACAAAGGTTCATCGGAGATATGCTCAATCCATCTTTTCATGAAAGCTATACAGGTGGAACAAACAAAACCGCGATCATCTTAAATCCAGCGGAATCGATGTACGGTCATTATCAATGCCAGCGCATCATCAACACCTTGCTGAACCTTGATTATTCGATTGAATATCTGGCAAACCAAGCAGTTGATGTCACGTATATCAAGAACAATCTTTCAGCTGATGTCATTTACATGAATACCCATGCAGGATATTTTGACGTTGATGGTGATCATCAAGCGGATGCGGTCGTGATAGCGACCGGGGAGCTTTGGACCAATGAAACAGAACAGAAATACGCCTATGACTATCAGAATCACCTGATCGTCAAAGGCATGGTGGGGAACCAAGGGTACGTCGCGTTCACCCCTGCGTTCATCAAAGAGTATTATACGCAAAAGCAGTTCCCTGGTTCTCTGGTGTTCATGGCGACCTGTTATGCGTTGTATGACTCCTCGATGGCACAAGAGTTTCTTGATGCAGGAGCACGTGTCTACATGGGATGGTCTCAAAACACGGTGTTTTGGACCAATAGTATTACCTCTGCTCAGGTATTCCGTTTCCTATCCTATGGTTTGATGGTGCAGCAGGTCTGCAGACTCATCAGATCTGGTGGTTTTTATAACTGGTTGTTCCACTCAAAACTCACATATTTAGGTGATGGATCCTATCAATTGCCATAAAAAAGCTAATGAAGCCAGAACATTGATCGCATGAGCAGCTGCGTCTGTGTTGGGAGCTCTGGTGGTTTTTTTCCTTCCATCATATCAAGGGTTGCTTGGACGTATGTCTCAACAATCTGTTGAAAATACCATCGTCCATAATCACTGTCAGCTCGAGCAGGACTACCGACATATCCTTCACTTATACCAATCTCCTTGAAGGTTTTCCCCAAGACCCGAGGTGAATACAAGTCACGATAAATACTCTGAAGATCCTTATAGCATGGGTCAACGAGATATGGATATTGATAATTCATCAGAGAGGTCTCTCGAAAACACGCATGAACTTCTTTTTTCGTGTCAAACCCGACTTGTGGTTCTCGTTTCTCCACTTCCTTACTGTAGAAGTAAGGGCCCCAGGGTTCAATGATTTTAACTTTGTGGGCTTTCATTACTTTATTCATCCCACTATAAAGACCTTTGAGATGTCCTAGGTCCATATGAAACGTACAAAGAACATAATACTTGAAACCAAATCTTGCAAGCGAGCTACACACATCATAAACAACGGTCTTTAATGCTTTAATCTGGGTCGAAACAGTACCAGGGAAATCAGATGCCATCTTTGAATATCCTAAGGGTATGATGGGGAAAAGAACACATGTCAGCTCAGGTTTTTGCTTCTTAATAGTTCGAATCGCTTCTCTTGCAGCGTCCCGTGCAGTCAATAAATCAGTTCCGATTGGGAGATGTGGACCGTGTTCCTCTAGAGGACTCATAGGGATGAACACGATGGTTTTATCACGGTCGAGTGCATCGAGCTGCTTCCAGGTCAGCTCCTCGAGTTGAATGATTTTTACCTCGGTCTTCCCATTATTCTTAGCTGATTTTATGTTATCACCTCACATCCATCTTCTCTCACAATCACCGTATGTTCCTTTTGGGTGACGATCCCGCCTTTTGCCTCAAGAAGCTGCGGGTAGTGTTGTATGACCCCTAAGACTGATAGTTTTTTCATCGCGACATCATCGTTGGGGAACAACTCATGGCACCATCGCTGGGCAAAAGGCAATGTACCGAAATGTGTATGTATTTTCTCAAAGAGGACTTTTGTCTTATTGTCTCGGATGAATTTTGCTTTTATGGAGTCTTTACAGATGTAAATATTACTGCCTTGTCCGGCTATCACATGACCTGCGCCGTTTGTCGCGAAAGGCTCAATTGCTACTACATCACCGTCATGTAATGTGGTTTTACCCCCTAGATTTCCTACATTGGGTATTGAGATTCCTGAATGAAGTTCGTACCTGTCCACCCCATGACCCATCAGATTCTCAATGGGTTTGTATCCGAACGACGTGATGGTATTTTGAATTGTTTTCCCTGCCTCGGAAAGCGGCAGATGCGTCGTTAGGACATCGATGACCTTTTTTAACGCCTCATCCGATGCATGAATCATCACATCATACAGGTGTGTTTCGAGTTCAACGGTCACTGCGGTGTCAGCGATATACCCATCAAAGTGCGCACCGACATCGAGTTTTACCACGTCTCCTTTCTTCAACGAGAGAGGATCCTCATACCAGGGGCTATAATGAGCTGCAAGGGTGTTGAGTGCGATGTTCACGGGGAATGCAAGACCTGCACCATTTTTTGTTATTTTCTTTTCAATCATTGTAGCGATGTCGAATAACCTCGCTCCTGGTTTAAGCAGGGTGACTCCATAGTTACGAGCATCTGCTGCGATTTTCCCTGCGCGTTTATATTTCTCATATGCTGAATCATCCATGTGATATCACATCCAGAAGCTCTTTTTCACTAATAGAACCTTCGCGAACCACCTGTGGTTTTTTCATTGAAAGATCTACAATCGTCGAAGCAGCTCCTTCTTTTCTGCCATCATGCAAGCAGACTGGGATAGATGTCTTTATCTGTTGAAGAATATCTTTGATTGTACCTTGAGTTTTTTCCTCATGGATATTTGCGCTTGTCACGGTCAATGGACCGTATTCTGACAGTAACTTTAATGCGATCGGATTTTTTGGTATTCGTATTGCAATGGTATCAAAGCCACTGGTTACAAGAGATGGAACTACTGGTTTTTTTTTCAAGATAATCGTAACGCTTCCTGGTAAAAACTTTTCACTTACTTTTCGTGCAGTGTCATTCATCCATGCAATCGTGTCAATCGCTTGGATCGACGAAACCGCAATAGGTAAGGGAATTGAGTAGGGTCGTCGTTTAAGATTAAAAACTTTTTTCACCGCTGTATCATTGTAAATATCTGCACCAAGCGCATAGAGGGTGTCTGTCGGATAAATAATGAGCTCTCCTTCTTTCAATGCTTGTATCGCTGCCGAGAAATCGTTTTTTTTCATGCGTCTTACTTATCTGTTTTGATAAAATCACCAAGGGTGAATCCAGTTTGGGTTCCTTTCTGCAATCCCGTAGGGACTTCTTTTACTTCTTCCATGAGATGGATTCCAAGTTCTTTTTCGAGCTTTGCTATCGTCTGATCAGATGGTCGAAGGTCACCGTTTTCCACTTTGGCGATCGTCACGGTTCGTTCCCCGATCTTGAATCCAAGTTCTTCGCGGGTGAGTCCTTTCTTTTTTCGTGCTTGTTCAATAAGGTGGTTCCAGTTTGTCACCAGCTCTCTCTCCATACCCCTGTCTTTGTATATATCCCGTTCTCTGTTCTGGGTTCTTTTCACAGGAATTCGTTGAGGTAGAGGTGGGCTGTTCGTTCTTACTGGTTCAGGTTGGACAACCCCTTCTGCGTATTTGATACAATCGGGGCAGACGAACATTTTTGCCCCATCAATAATCGCTTCTTTACCTCCTTTACACTCTCTCCCACAAAGTTCACAAGGCATTTCAACGTCCCTCCAAGAGGTATTTCGTTATAACAATCCTGCTTTCTGCAGAACCATCAGATCCTCAGTGCTGAGTTTCTCTCCGCGTTTGAAACGATCGAAGATATCATCCGCCTCTTTCTGAGCAGCGGATACATCAGCCAATTTTTTCTTTTTCTCTTTCTTCTTTTCGGTGCTTGAGATGTTTTTCTCCAGTTCATGAATATTATTAACATGGTCAATAAATTCTTTATGTAGTTTATCTGCCTCAATTTTTGTTATCACGATATTTTCTTGTATCTCTGTTGTTCGTTTCACGAGTTTATCGAGCTGTTTTAATTGTTCGAGCATCCCTTGGTGTTCTTCCTGTGCTTTCTTTGCGATTTTCTCGACGAGCTCATGTTGTTTTTCTGCTTTCTGGCGTGTCAACTTTTCTTCTTCGATCGCTTTTTTCAGTTTTGGATCCTTATTTAATTTTTCATCCGCTTCTTTGATCTTCAAAGCAATTCCCTTAATTGTGTCAATCAGTTTTTTTTCCTTCTGAGCGGACATTGGCTGGGTCATCTGTTCCGTTTCAAGTTTTCTGAGATATTGTTTTAACTCATTGACATTCACACCAGAATTTACTGTTCGTTCCCTCTCGAGTTCTTTGATCTTCTTTTTTAATTCAAGATGATTTGTGAGAAATTCATTTCGCTGCTCTTTTGCATGCTTGACACGTTCATTATATTCATCCCGTTTCTTTTTATGTTCATTTAACAGGTTCCGTATCTGTCGAACCTTTGCGTTGAGTTCATCGCGTTCTCTTGCCATTTTTTTCGACTGGTCGTGCAACTCATCTCTACTTTTCTTTAACTGATTCGCTTTTTCTTGGAATTCGTCTTTTTTTCGGACCATGTCTTCTAACGGTTCGTCGTCCATTTTCTGCCTCGTACTCAACGGAAAAACACGGAGGTAAAATACTGGGTCTTTATTAAAAGTTTTCTGATAATTATCTTATTTGCCTCCTGTCCTTCTTTTTACTCCGAAGCAGAAATGTTTTTATAAGATTATCGGTTAAACATTAGCATGGTATTATAAAAATTCTAACAGGTACTCTGGAGTGGGGCTGATGATATGGTGTGTTTTCGGGGAATGAAGTATTTGCATGAGGTTTATCTTCATGATAATATTTGGATAATTTTCAATAAGCATGGTGCTGAATTTTTTTGCATCTCGTAGATTTGGCGAAGTAAAGATAATCATCCAATCATATTCACCATGAATGAGATAGCTACTTTCAATGGTTATTCCCTGTTTTTCGTAATCTTCGTCATACATTTGATATGCGATTTTTTCCGCTGTATTTTTGTCTATTTTGTTCATGGACCGTTTTATTAATAACACATATTTGAGACGTCCTTGTTTTTTCTCATCTATGATAGCGGTATACCCAAAGATCACATGGTCTTTTTCCAATCTTGTCAAAATCCTTTTTACTTTTTGTCTTGAGAACCCACAGTATTTTGCGATTGAGTTGATACTATCTTTGGAGTTTTTTTGAAGCGCAGTCAGTATCTGCTCTTCATCTTTATTGAGTTGTTCGATGATTTTTTTTGAGTTCGTTATCATATGAATTTACGGTAATGCATCCCTAATATCTATAAAAAAGTACCTCCTTTCCCAAAAAGCAGCTGAAATCGTTGGTCGTGGAAAAAAAACATTGCTTTTCGCCTGACTCTCTTTTGCTATTGTTATATTTATATACTGGAACCGAATCTCTCACTATAGTTCCAGAATGATTCGAGGGTGTCTTCTATGAGTGAGGAAACACAGAATAAGGGAAACGAAACAGAAGGTCTTGGTTGGAGAGTATCGTTATCTATCCTTGTTGGTGTCGGCTGGCTTGTATTTCTTGTNNATACAAAAAACAAACCTCTGATGAAAAAGAAATGTGGAAACAAAAAGGATTCCGATGGCGGTTTTGGGTCTCGATGGTCGTCGGGCTCTGTGTCATTCTCTTTTTGATCTCTTGGTTCTGGGCTTATGCTGAACCATTTGATATCTATCAAAACCTTGCGATTTTCATCGTTACCTTGTTGATCGCCGGGGGTCTTGTGGCGGCCATGTGGGTCCCCTGGGGCATGAAATACGATCCTAAAACTCACCATCATCATGAGGACGACAAAAAAGAATAACAAATTGCGGCACATCTGTACTAGAGAAAAGCTTCATGCATCTTTATTCCGCTTCTTCTGAATGATCAACAGGCCATCCAGGAATACCGCTAGGATGCCTGTGATAAAAACCATATCAAACACACTGGCTCCGCCGATCACCGCGATTCGCATGGTTTGCGTCTCGTGCTGTAATAAACTCATCATATGAAAACCATCAGCTCCGATGAGCACCCCAAGCGTACCTATCGTGTAGGCGAAAGGAGCAGCCTTATTTTTTTCTCTCCAGCTTACGACGATAGAGAAAAAACTCGCAACAACGATAGGCAGAATCCAAAATGGAAACGTTGAGACAATCCCTTTCTCAGGATCAGGATATGTGACAAAAAAACTCACGACAGCCACAATCCCAATACCAAGGAGGACCATCATTGGTTTCAACCTATTTTTCAATAAAAGGTAGAGACTCAGTAGAATAGGGATAACTGCACCACCAACATTGATTCCAACTATCCAATTCGTGTGATACGTAAACAAGGGGATATTTGAAAAACTGATCCCGATAGAGTCGTCGATGATCCCTGACCCGAGTAAATATGATACAACTACAATGATAATCGCTTCGAGGGAGGAAAAACCCACATCATTGAATGCTTTTGTCACAATAAGATAGACAAAATACAATATGAGCACAGGCAGGAGAATAGCGAAAAGATAGCCAATGAATTGGTTGAAAAACGATGTCAGCAAAATCACTATGTCGGTCATCGGGTTTTAGATAAAAGGATTCTTTATAAAGTTAATTAAACAAAAAAACTCATCCCTTTTTACCTCTCTGAACGTTTTTCATCTCGATATAGTTTAAAAATGATTCAGATTGGATGAAACTCATAGTTATAACGAATATTTCTATTACTATAATCGAAACATATATATAATGGCCAACCATATAATCATTACATTCAAAGGGGGCAAATATGAGTAATAAACGAGATTCTAAAAAATCAATAGTAGAGGCAGTTGTCATAGCGCTATTATTTATCGGAACCGCAATACTTGTTCCTGTAAATAGTCTCGCTAAGAACCCACAAAGCAACCCAATAACCAATAATGATCCATATAAAAATTATTACACTGAAGGCAGCGAAGGACCTTTTATTTTAGATAGAAGTTATTATCTGATAGACCCAAACCCTGCATCAATGAACGCTTCGGATAACGATGACGCAGGTTATAAAAAAGATGCTGGGTTGGACCTTCCTAGAGCCTTAGCATTATACCCTGGAGAACTTGTCGATGAAACACCCGGTCGTGGGAGATCAGGGAAAATCTCTTCAACCGATACAAACGATTGGTATTTCTTCTCGGTTTGTCAAGGCCAACAGATTGTTTTCACCGTAACACCACCCTCAGGTTTTAACGTAGATACCTCATTATGGACCGCTGCCAGTGTCATGGTGGCCTCCTCAAACAACACGGGAAGCACCCCAGAAACCATCACCTACACAGCCACCTACACGGGAAAATGGTACTTTAATATCAGATACGTCAGTGGAACAGGAACTGGGAAATATACCTTTACGGTAAGTTTCAGCAATCAGAATGATGCAAACAGTGGAGCAGATGCTCCAAATATCCGCACGTCCGCATTACTTCTGACACCCGGGACATACTTTGGATTCGTCGATATGAACGATCCGTACGATTGGTACAAGATCCAGGCCTCTACCGGACAAGGAATCAGTGTGTCATTAAAAATGAAGGATCTCTCCTATCTTACTGATTTTGACCTGCAGCTCTATAACCCAAGTGGAACACTCATCTATGAAGGGAATCAATACTATGATGATACTTTCAATTACCCTGCTGATGCCACCGGTCAATGGAGCATTCGTGTCGATATCTTCCCTGGATGGGTGGATGTTCCGAACCCAACTGCCTGGAGCTTTTACTCATATGGTTCCGGTGCCTACAACCTGACATTAAAGCTTGAAACCAGTGGAGTAGCCCCGCCAGGGCCAATCCCACAGCCGGATATCACCCCTATTGCCCAGACATACAAGATAATAAATGATCCGGATAGCACCAAAGACGATTTCGGGTATCTTGCTGCTATCCCCGCTTGTAACTACCTTGATGGTGGACAACGTTATCTCGCACCAATCATCTACACCGGGGATTCAACACCAACAGCCTATTATGATGATCCGACCTCCTTTGGAACCGTTGATGACACGACACAATATCTTATTGACGATTGGAACGCGTATCTTGCATTATTTGCCAAGACACCAGAGCAATACACACTCTCTGCAGATCCAATACAAGCAGCCGCTGATATCGCAACAAAAGGCTGGACATCTTCTCAGACTGCGGTCGTCGCCGTGGATGGAAGCGGGTTTGTGGATACCGTAAAAACCGTTGTGAAGAAAACAGCGACCTTGAAACGACAAACAAAGGTTACCGATGGTATTACAAATACAGATATGAAAAGGGTTGGAGGAGCTCTTGTATATCCTCTGTTCATTGGACCGAAATGGTGCGCAATTAACGTAAGCATGTTCGGAACTGGTGGAGCACAACCGAATATTGGTGCAATTCTTCCATTCTTTATGACCATGGCACAAGACTGGTGGCCTAGCCCCTATGATGCAGAAGGTCCAAAAACTGATAATTATTATCCCGTCACCCGGATGGGTATCTGGGACGCTGAAGCCGATATAAACAGTTCTCTTTGGACCATAAAGATAACGCAATACGCCGGTGACCGCTATCGGTTTAAAGTGACAGGGGAAGATTCAGTAATCAACGCAAAACTCACAACGACAACAGCATCTGATCTTTTAGTATTCCTGGTCGATCCTCAAGGACATCTCAGAGCACCGACGATGCCTGCGTGGAATGGACCCGTAAACCCGATCCATGTCTGGAACGGGTTAGAAAACCCTACCTACAACCCGTGGAGATGCTGGCACCCTGCACCGCACACAGAATATTCCGCAGAAGTCCTTCATCCTGAGACGGGTACCTGGACTGCTATTGTGGTACCACGTGATGCAAATGGATCAGATGTGAAATACTCTCTTAATGTTGATGTCAGAACAGTGAACCCAGACAGAGCTGATGCAACAATCTCAGCAGCGAACGCAGCGGTTATCGCCTCTTTAAACCATTTCCCGTTACTCTACGTTACGAAAAACAGCATCCCAGCAGCTACCGCTAGTGCATTCACTACCCTGGGAGTATCAAAGGTTATCTTTGTAGAACGCAATGGAATTGGCTCTGCTGTCAGTGGACTTCCAACGATTCAAAAGGATCTGAAAACCATGCAAGAAATCGTTGATGAGATCAAGAGCTACCCCGACTCTGAAAATTATATCACGGTCACCTCTCTAAAGACCGGAGAAGGGTTCTTTGCGCCTGCAGCGAATCTTGCGGCATACCATGGCTCACCGATCATCCGTGTTGAAGACGCACCAAATGGTGATCCAGCTGCGGTTGCACAACGAATCCATACCTGGCAACGATGGGACGGAGACTTCTACCACGGATCTCGATCCACAGGACATTTGCCCCAAGCAGCAGCACCTGTTGAACAGAATAAACTCAATGTCTATCTCAACCTCATTAAATACTTCCTTGGTGCAAATGTTACTGTTCCACCGTATGGTCTTGATGCAAAACGATACTGGAACGATGAGATGGTCGGAAAACTCTATGACTACGTCAAAAGCTTAGGACTTGACAAAGCCGGCCAACAAGAAGGATATGTCACAGTTGCTCCACGCGATGATATCACCCTTGAGTTACACTCCGCGCTTATGGGGAACAACTCCTATGCCGGTGATATCCCCGGAGATACTCCTGCGTACACGAATGACGTGGTGATTCGAAACATTCTGTATTCTGCGCTGATATACGCGAACCCTGGTCGTGACACTACTACCAGCCAGATGATGAACTTCCCGGATGGCGGCTCCTGGAAGACCAACGATGGAAAAACCGAAGCAGCCTATTCCAGTCGAGTCGTAAAAAATGCGTTCAGCTCGCATCTCAGAACCTTCGATGGACACTGTCTCTGGGTCGCTTACCTCCAACGAATGAACGACAGTGCTAGTGTGTTTTATTACTCAGGTCATGGTACCGGTGGAAGCGGTATGTCTGCACAGTACAGACAATCAGATCTTTCCACCTATCCGGATCAGATCTGGTGGGATTCCTGGCGTGGATATATGTATGATGCCTGGAAATCATCTCGAGACAACGGTATGATCTGGTACAACCCTGAGCCCCCAGAACTCTACGATATCGTCCACTATAAATGGATTGATAAGCTCCTGCCAAACCTCCACAGTCAAGCAACCTTCTACATGTCATGTACAAGTGCCGATGGTGACATGCCGATGATCTATCTGGATCATGGTGCAGTCTGTAATTATGGGAACGCAGGAACCGGATTATGCCCAGAAGCGGACTTAGCAGATGACCATTTCTTCGTAGATACAATGGTCAATGGAGTTTCGATTGGTGTTGCGTTTTCCCATCAAGTTTGGCTCCATTATCGGGACTACACCACAGATGATCCGACGTCTATGTATGGTCCCTCATCGATGCAGGTCACGACCATCCAGTGTATCTACGGTGACCCAAGTCTCATCGTCTACAGTCCTGAGTGGCAAGCACCAGTACCCATAGATGCGTAACCGCGCATCTCCCCCCCTTTTTTTTTATTTTTTTATCATTTTGACTTAAAAAATTTTATATATTATAAGCATCTATATATAATTTGAAGAGGTGAATACTTGGGGAAAAATTCGGCTAATTTGGACGAGGAAAAAGATGAAACTTATTTTTCGTATTTCAGAGCAATGGAAAAATGGGGAACACATTTACATTTTTTATCTAGGTTTATAACTGGAGATGAAGAGGAGCACAATGACGTCTATATCTATAAAACACTTCGATACCCACCTAAATCAACCCCACCAACCGCTAATTAGCTAAAGACGAGAACATTCCTCTGATCTGAATTTTTATCTTTTAAGGATATATTTTTAAAGAAGAAATTGNNTTATTTGTTTGTGTCGGGTTGAGCGGATGTTCGTTTTTTAATAAAGGACCCTGAGAAGGGATACCGACCCATCAAAAAACCCCTTTTTTTCGTATATCATATGTGAATGTGGAGGATACTTGTGGATCATCAACTCCCAATGATGAAACAGGAGGGTTTACGGGTATAGTCTGGGTGAATTTTACGCTTACAAATGATGGACAATCTGGTACAAGAAATGTTTGGGCTAGAGTATATCAAGGAATAGAAGATTATGCAAACTGTCCTGGTAATTTTAGTCAGTCCATCAAACAAGAGATCACTATGAGCGGTGGTGGAACAAGAAATGTAAGTTTTATGTTTGTTGGTATAAACTGCAGTTCTACTGGCATAACATGTTATGGAAATAATTGTTGGATTGAAGGTCAGGATTAAAACCGTGTGAATGCTTGTCCGATGATAGTATATAAAAGTATCATTAGTTAAGCTTGGTAATTGATTTAGTCACGGTTTTTCGTCGGTAATACAACGGCGTTTACGAAACTTATACCCATAATAAATAGCACCGGCATCTCCATCTTGTTGGATCTTCCGAAACGTGCTTTCGAGTTTCATCCCGATTTTTATTTCTTCCAGGGGGCAGTCAACAATCTGGGCTGTCACTTGTGGACCTTCCTCTAGTTTAATGATAGCGATCGGATAGGGTGTTTGTTCTTCGAAACCACTTGGACCAACATGGATGATGCTATAGGTGATGACCTCTCCTTTTCCAGAGAATTTCATCTCTTTCATTTTCCCGATGCTTTTCCGTCGGCAAATCGGACAGGATTCTCTAGGTGGGAAGAAGGTTCGACCGCAGTTTTCACATTTGTTTCCCATGAAATTATACCGCTGGGGGATTTCCCTCCAGAATCGTGCAACACCTTCTTTCATGGTCACATCGCCTCCATGATATGTACGACACACGTGGCGCCAGAGCCACCGACATTATGAGCGAGCCCTATCTTCGCGTCTTTCACCTGACGTTTCCCTGCTTCGTTTCGCAGCTGCATGGTGAGCTCTACGATTTGTGCGACCCCTGTCGCGCCTACGGGGTGGCCTTTTGCTTTAAGGCCGCCGCTTGTATTTACTGGTAATGACCCATCCATGGTCGTGATTTTATTCTCGATTGCGGTTCCGCCTTTTCCTTTCTCGATAAAACCAAGGTCTTCAATCGCACAGATCTCAGCGATTGTAAAACAGTCATGGACTTCCGCGAAATCGATATCTTTTGGAGTAACATTCGCTTGCTTATACGCCATTTTAGCCGCATAGACTGTTGCATCCAGTGTGCAGATATCTCGTCGTCCATGCAGCGCAAGGGTGTCAGAGGCTTGTCCTGATCCGATGATCTTGATTGGTTTATCTGTGTATTTTTTTGCTTTTTCCACAGCGCAAAGGACAACTGAAGCAGCACCATCACTTACCGGTGAACAATCCATGAGACCTAAGGGGTACGCAACCATGGTTGCTTTCATTACCGATTCTAGGGAAATTGGGGATTGATATTGTGCATAGGGATTGTTGACACCATTCGCATGGTTTTTCACTGCGACTTGTGCAAGTTGCTCTTTTGTCGTACCATATTCATGCATGTGGCGGGTGGCTATCATCGCGTAGATTCCTGGGAACGTCGCTCCGAAAAACGCTTCCCATTCCTGATCTGATGCAGCAGCAAGGATATCAGTTGCTTCAGAACCACCGACATCGTTCATTTTTTCTATGCCTCCCACAACGACGACATCGTTGATACCAGATGCGATTGAGAGGTATCCTTCTCGTATGGCAAGGCTTCCAGACGCACATGCTCCTTCGACACGGGTCGCAGGGATGTGAAGATGAGAAAACCCTGAGACTTCAGCGACAAGAGCCCCGATGTGTTCCTGGTCTACGAAGCGGCCGGAACTCATTGATCCGACGTAGAGCGCATCGATATCT
This sequence comes from Euryarchaeota archaeon UBA33, assembly GCA_002506745.1. Classification (GTDB taxonomy): domain Archaea; phylum Thermoplasmatota; class E2; order DHVEG-1; family DHVEG-1; genus SM1-50. The sequence continues at coordinate 36,659 of DAYE01000089.1, read as the reverse complement.
TTTCCTTCTATTTTCGCATCCAGGATCGCTTTTGAGCCGGCTTCAGCGATGAGCTGACGAAATGATTTATCCCAAAGTTCACCGAATTTCGTTAATCCTACTCCTATGACCGCTACGTCTCTCATATATCTTCACTCCAAGAATAATAAATTCGTCATCTTTGAATAGACTCCATAATCCACATATTCTTTATCGGCGACTAATTCTGCGACTGATGGCGCTTTCTGTCGTGCGAGTCGTTTGATGTTATCGGTGACTGTCATATCGAATCCGTCGCTTCCCGCACCGGATCCATAACTGGTCATGAATATCCGGTCTCCTGGTTTTGCGACATCAAGGACCGATGCCAGACCGATCATCGATGCACCAGAATAGGTGTTCCCGATGTAGGGAACCATGAGTCCTTGTTTGACTTGATCCATGGTAAAGCCGAGTTTCTTTGCGACATTCACTGGGAATTTTCCGTTCGGTTGATGGAAGATAGCGTAGGTGTAGTCCTGTGGTTTTGTACAGGCGGTAGTCATCAGGTTATTTGCACAATTCATAATGTGTTTAAAATATGCTGGTTCTCCTGTGAATCGTCCCCCATGGGAGGGGTATTTCATTTCTGCCCTTCGCCAGAAATCAGGGGTGTCTGTGGTGTATGAAAGGGTATGGTTGATCGTGGTAATGACATTAGTTTTTCCTATAATGAATGCAGCGCCTCCGGCTGATGCAGAATATTCAAGGGCGTCTCCTGGTGCTGCTTGTGACGTGTCTGCTCCGATTGCGACTCCGTATTTAATCATCCCTGCTTTCACGAATCCAAAACAGGTTTGGATAGCAGCGGTTCCTGCTTTACAAGCAAATTCGTAATCAGCGACCATGAGGTCAGGTGTGGCGCCGATTGCTTCCCCTACGATGGTCCCTGTTGGTTTGACCGCGTAGGGGTGTGATTCACTTCCGACATAAATAGCGCCAATATCTGAGGGATTGAGCGTACACCGTTTTAATGCATACCGTATCGATTCAACACTGATGGTTGCTGTATCTTGGTCGACGGAAGGGACTGACTTTTCAATAATACCAAGTCCTCTACTAATTGCAGTTCCGTCCTTTCCCCATACCTTCGCTATGACTTCTGCTTTGATACGGAAGCGTGGAATGTGTGCCCCGTAACTGACTATTCCTATGTCTTCCATGGTGAACCCCGCAAGAGCAAAAACTAAAAAGACTACTTAAAAGTGCCGATTGATATTCGACAATTGACGTAATATATCGGTTAGCCTGAAAGCGTGATTTTCTTTCCACCTTTCAATGCCTCAACCGATTGTTCCGCGACTTTTTCAAGTTTGTCATTGTCCATTAATTCTTTACGGGCTTTGAGGTTCTGGTTGCGGAGGATCTCCCTGTTCTCCTGGAATTGTTGCATCCGTTCTTTTTTCACGGTCACAATCTTCGATCGCATCTCTAGGGCTTTTTCATGGTTACTTTGAGCTTCTTCTCGGACTTCAATGTATTTTTTATGTTTTTTATTTGCTTCGCCAATCAGAGTTGCGATTTCATTGACTAATTTTTTATATTCCTCATGTTTCTGCTGGCTTTCATTGTAATATTTTTGAACTTTTTCATGTTCGGTATCTGCTTTTTTGAATAATTCAGTGATACTTTTATCGGTATCGGTGAGGTCGACTTCAATGAGTTGCTGTTTCTCCATTTGTTTTTTTACTTCATTGTATTCTCTTCGTTTTTGTTTTATCCGGTCAATCAGTTTGTTTTCTTTTCTGGTGTTTANNCGGAGTGGGAGGTTTTTAATAACGTCTCCTTTTTTCTTTCGTTTTGCATCGATGAGCACTTTCGCCTGCTCTTGGTACTTATTTCTTTTTTCTTTGTGCTCCTTCATCTTTGCAACAAGTTTTTCTCGTTCTTTTTTGATTTTATCCATGTCGTTTTTGAGTTCTTTGCGTTTTTCATTAAGCATGTCTCGTTCGTCACGGAATTGCTTTGCCACTTGGTTTAGCTCGTTGCGTTTCTCTATGAGACTCTGATATTTTTTCTCTGCATTTTTCAGCTGTTCAAGGTCTTCCTTCTTTGTAGTTTCTTTATCGCTCACAAGAGACACCCTTTTTCCACTACCGAATTATTCTCCCATTATAAGGTTTACTACTACTCTTTTACTCGTATACGAATCTGGTTTTTACCTTTTTCCGCTAGCCAGGGGATCCGGATATCTGCGATATTTCCTGCAGGCAGCATGACTTCGACTTTGTTCTTTTGTTTTCCATTGAGATAGAAAAAGATTTTCACGTTTCGTGCCGCTATCGTCCCGTCATTTGATAAATTAAAGGAAGTAACAATCCTTTCTCCCGGGTTGAAAGTGGTTGGCCAGTGGGACACGTTTTGAAGGTGAAGGAGTGTTTTGCCCTCTTTCAGCATGGTGATAAGATCGATGGAATATTTTTTCTTTTTTCCTGTTTTTTTCACAAAGACTGTTACTTGTGTCCATTCCTTTGGTTCTGAAGCATCTGTTGGTGTGACGACGACCTGGAGTGTTTTTGATGTTCTTCCCTCGACTTCGGTTGTTGCTGGATCCAGGGTGATTTCCCATTTCGATGACGGTGCTGTCTGTTGTGCTTCGATATCATAGGATTGTGTCTTTTTGTATGGGTTTTTCAGGGTGACTTCGAAGATCGCTTTCTCTGTTGATTCTATTTCTTTGATCCGGTCGGTGCAGATGATACGGACCGGTTTTGATGTAAACACGATGGCCAGAATGATTAGGAGGAATAAAATGATTACCACAAGGAGTAGTAAGAGTACGAATTTGCCATCTGAGCCGAATAGGTCGTTCAGTCCTAATGTTTGTGCTGTTGAATCGAAGAAGTTTACGATTTCATCAATGAAATCACCCCCGTTCACTTTGACCGTGATAAGGATGGTGGCAGAGGCTTCGGCATTGCTGTCTGAGGTGACCGTGATGGTGATGACATCTGATGATTCTGTTGTGTTCTTCGGAACCTTGATGAGGACTCTCGCGTCATCGGCATTAGTGGTGGTTCCTATCCCGAGGTTCCTTATGGTTGCCTGGGGGATAAGCGGCCAGTAGTTCTCTGAAGAAGCGGTTATCGTGTAGCTATCGACATCGTCGATTGCGCCAGTGTTGTTATTTTTCACAATGAAATAGAAGAAACGGTTTTCCCCTTTGCTGATATTGATGCTGTTTGCATATCCAAGAATTTCTACCCTATATTGTATGGCATCTTCAGATATTTCAGCGGTGACTGTTTGCCGAGCGATACCGGTGTTTCCGGTGATTATGACGATGAGATCGATGATGTTGCCATATGCTTCTTTTAGGACAGTTGATGAATTTACATACACCGGTATGGTTACTGAGCTACCTGCAGAGACGGTCACGGATGATAGGGCTGAGATGGACCATGCTCCGGTTTTTTGTTTTTCGATGGTGCTTATGTGTAAAGTATCTGAATTTTTGCTTGTTATATTGAAGAGGTATTCAACAGAGCCACCAGGTATTATTTTTCCGTCTGATGGGGTGGTGGTCAAGTCTTGTATCTGAATATTATGTGTTTCTTCGAATTTAACTCGAAGGAGCGAAGGGTACTGAATGGAATTTGATTGGAGAAACAATGGTGTTCTCACTGATTTTGTCCCATTGCTTAAGGAAATACTTATTGCAAGTTTATGACCATAGCTAATTTCTTTGTCTATACCAGTAAAATTAAAAACGATTGGTGTTATTTTCTTACGCAGGAAGCCTTGTAACTCGTTCTTTGTCAATTGCTTATCAGAAGATGCGATGGTTGTATTATCCTCTAATAAGGTCACGGTGACACTGACTTTTCTTGGAAGGATGCAAAGCAATCGTGAGAAGTACAGCTCGGCGGTGACATTTTGTACTTTGAGTATTTTATTTCTTTCAAGTCCTTCACCAGCAATCCAGAGTATTGGGGTGGCAAGTATTTTGGTCTTCGTCGCATTTGTTCCATCTTGTTGAATTTCGCTCAGCTCTTGACCGGAAGTGAAGTAGTAAACTCGGATATCTTCTTCTGATATCTTCGCTGGGATGGTGATGGATGAAGGATGAGCCTGTGAATCATAGATGAATTTCGTTGATTTCATGGTGTTGATGAATGAAGCGATGTCATCTGAACTAAAATTAATCCCTGTATCTCCCTCTGATTCCTTTAAAAAGGTGGTAACATTTTTTATTAACGCTCCAAGTTGTCTTCGTAATGGACCACGAGTGATGTTGTTTTCCCAACGGTTCACCATCCACTGAACGCCCTTCTTTATAGCTGGTGAATTTATTAAATCTAATGCTAATGTAGATTTATTCGTAGGGATTATTTCAATGCTGACAAGCAGACTATCTCCTGGTTTTAGTGTACAATTAACATTTGATAGTGTTATTTGTTGGTCGTAGATACCCCCGAAGTATCTTGGTGGTTTTAGGAGTTCAGTGGTGTTTGTTATCTTCTTAGGGAGCCCGAAAAGTGAGTCGATGGGTATTGTGTAGAGTGCTACGCTAATGCTATCTGTGAGTTTTTTTATTTTTCTTGTATCGGAGAAATATAAGTGGTACAGAATGTCACCCTGTATTTTTATCGTGTCGTTTCCATTATAGGCATATACTTCAGAGATACGATTCAAACCAGGAAAAAGTAATTCTAATCCTTCTAAGCCTCCCAATTCGCTCATGTTGAACCCTGATAAATTACCAAAGATGTTACCGATCAAGGCGCTGGACAGCCAAGTGAACCATTCCTGTGATATAAGCGTATTATTTTTATCGAAGATTCCATTTTTTGTTAATATACTCGGTGGATATTCAGAGTCTTTTTGTGATGTTGGGTGAATTTGTGTGAGAGTGGAAACTCCATCTTCGTTTTCAAAGTTCAGTGCATTGGTGAAATAAAGGGTCGTATATCCTTGAGAGTTTTCCGCATGAGCGACAGGGATTAGAAAGATAGTGAGAAACGACCCTGATATTAGAATGAACGTTAGTAGCACTGCTTTGAGCGCTTTGTGCGCTAGCATATCTTCTCAACCTCGATAGTAACTATCTATCTTATTATTATATAAATCTTTGTTTACAACACTTACCATCTTTGTTTAATTATAATAAGGATTATATTTAATAATATTTTGGATGATATTCTTTTACAAAAAAGGAGTGAAATGTTTAGAAAAAGTCATTATAATAACGGTGTTTTTCGTAACCATTCAAGGTCACTGATGTACAAGCTTCTGATATCGGTCAGGCCATAGCGGAGCATGGCTAGTCTCTCTAGTCCCAAACCCCAGGCAAGCACCGGGGTTTTCACGCCAATTGGCTCTATGACCTCAGGTCTGAAGATTCCGCTTCCTCCCAGTTCCATCCATTTCCCATTCCAGAACACCTCGACTTCCATGCTTGGTTCCGTGTACGGGAAATACCCTGGTCTGAACCTGATTTTTTCAAAACCCATTCTCCGATAAAACTCCTTCAGGATACCAACGAGTTGCCTGAAATTCGCATTCTCTTCATAGATGATCCCCTCTATCTGATAGAATTCTGGGAGATGGGTCGTGTCGATGTCCTCGTTTCGAAACACCCGCTCAAGAGAGAAGACCTTACAGGGTGGTATAGGATGGTTGTAAAGATATCGGATGGTGTTGACTGTGGTATGGGTCCGTAATAGCGCACGTTCCCCCTCTGTTTTAGAGAACGTGTACCCCCAACCGATGGATCCGGTCGTGCCCCCGTTTTCGTGGACACGGGCGACCTCCTTTACTAATTGTGGTTCATTAATAGGGAGTGTTGAGGGCACTTTGCAGTAGAAGGTATCCTGCATTTCTCGTGCAGGATGATCCTGAGGGATGAATAGGACGTCCATGTTCCAGAAGCACGATTCAACGTAATCCCCTTGTATCTCCTGGAAACCCATTTCAACAAAGATCTGTCTGATTTCTGAAATCAATTTGACGAGAGGATGAGTTTTCCCCCCATATAACGATGGAGCGAACGCATGAATGTCGTACGGTCTGATTGTCTTTTTTTTCCATTCATCGTTTTTAATGATGGCGCTGGTAATCTGAGAAATCTCCTCTTGGATTTCAAACCCAGCGTCAACAACTTTTTTTCCATAATCTGTGAGACTTACTGAACTGGTGATGAGATCTTTTTCTTTAATCACGTTCTTTCGTGATGCAAGCGGTTTAATCGTGTTTTTTTCGATTTCTTGTTCTGGGTGTTCGGACAGCAGACGTAACAGTTTTTCTTCCTCTGTTACCTCTAAGAGCGCATTTTTTCCTTTTAGTGTGATTTCAAGAGTCGTTTCTTTTTCTTTTCGTAGAGTTGCCCAGCCGTTGGTTTTCAACCATCCGATGGCTACGGGGATTTCATCTGATTCTAGGACTGCGGAGAGGTCCTTTAAAGAGAGGGCTCCTTGCTTTTCAGCAAGCAACTGAAGTGCTCGTTTCTCAGGAAGGCCTTTTTCAACAAAACGTTTCCCTTCCTTACCGAGTGAATAGACTGTTTTTATATGGTTATCTACGGTAACGAGTTTTTTTGACTGTAACCAGGAAGCAGCATTGGCTATCTCAACATCTTGGGTAAACCCCCCTGTGTTGAAGATATCCTGCGGTGAGCCTCTGCCATGCAGTTTCTGAAGCGCGAGTAAAACTTTTTTTTCGTTTTGAGAAAGTTCCTTGATGATTTTTTCTATATCCATTGAAACCTGAAATTGTCTTACTACGTATTAAGATTTGGATGATTCTCTCTCGTTTCGAAAGAAATATAAAACAATAGCTCTTCATCGTTTTTACATCGGGGAGTACCCTATGATTGGAAAATTACCAGAAGACATCTTACAGGCTTTTTTAGAGACAATACCAATCGAATTTTCAGTCATTGATAAAAACGAAAAAGTTCTTGCATGGAATAAACACGCTACACGAATTTTCAAACGACCTGAGGCGGTTGTCGGACGAGATGTACAAAACTGTCATCCGAAGAAAAGTCTAGAGAAAGTCGAACAGATACTGAAAGAGATGAAAGCAGGGAAACGAGACAAAGCTAGATTCTACATCGATCTTCCCCTGGGACCAAATCAAGAGAAACAAAAAGTCCTTATCGAATATTATGCGTTGCGTGATGAGCAGGGGAAGTACCTTGGCTGTCTGGAAGCATCACAGAACATCGCTGAGCTGCAGAAATTATCTGGGGAAAAACGATTGTTAGATTAGGGACATAAAAGGGTTTCGAGATCCAGTAAGAACAGTTTCTGAATCCATTCTTGACAGTTTTGCTTATGTTTCTCGCGATTCCTACCTTTTACGATCATATGAGTCCGATGAGGCAGCGGGATGCAGATCATTTTGTTGACATGGTGCATATCNNGTAAGTATTACGTTTTTATAGAACGAGCGTATTACCCCTTTTCAACACCGGGGCCCGTAGCTTAGATCGGTTGGAGCAACCGGCTGATAACCGGTAGGTCGAGAGTTCAAATCTCTCCGGGCCCATTTTTCTCTCTATTTTTTTGGTGGGGTGTACCACTGCCTTTTTCCGCTGATAAATTCTTTGGGCCCTTTTTTCTTCAGATTCCTCAGATTATTACGAGATGCATCTCCATGTGATTCAGCTATAAAATCTAGTTTTTTGCATGTTTCGAAATCTGTGCATTCCCAACATCCTTTGATTGCTTTCTTTTGGCAGCATTTCCTCATTTTGCAGAACGGGGGACCACCACCATCCCTACAGACCTTGTTGCATCGGAATCGAACCATCGCACCAAGCACATCGTAGCATTCCTTATACTGTTTATATTCTTTGAAAAACGATATGTTAGAAAGTGATTCAGCGGTTTTATCAAAATGTGCTTCACGCAGTTCTTTTCGTAAATCTCTTGCTAAATCAGCGATGGTTCCTTTATGTGCAAAACAATCACCACAATACAGTCCGCAGTAGGATATCAGATGATCATTTTCTTCTCCCACAGTCTTTTCACCAATGTACATCCTTTTAATATATTGATTAGAGTGTTGTTAACAATGGAAGTAATATTTGTAGTCCTGGTCGGTGATTTCTCCCATGTAATGATGCCATTCTTGCGTTTTGGTGTCGATAAAGAGCTCAGCGCCATCCCGTCCTATCGCATCCATCAGCACCGTATCTTGTTTGAATTCATCTAATGCTTCCATGAGGTTTGTCGGCAGACGTTGGATGTTGTTCTCTTTGATTTCTTGTTCTGTCATCTTGTAGATGTTCTTCGTGATTGGTTCATAGTTGATTTTCTTTTTAATACCATCAAGACCTGCATGGGTTAACACTGCAAACAACAAGTATGGGTTTGCTGCAGGGTCTGCGTTACGGACTTCGACATCGACATTCTTCTTTGAAGGGATACGAATGAGGCTGCTGCGGTTATGTGGTGCCCAGGCAAGGTAGATGGGGGCTTCATAATGCGGGATTAATCGTTTGTAGGAGTTCAGGGTCGGATTGGCAATCGCAGCAATCCCTCGAGAATGATTCAGAATTCCACCGATGAAGTACCGTGCGGTTTGATTCAACCCAAACACATCATTTTCATCGGCAAACATGTTCTCTCCCTTGTTATACAAAGCGATGTGGGCATGTAAGCCACTCCCTGCTTCATTGGAGAATGGTTTGGGCATGAAGGTGATGTCGAAATTATACAAAGTTGCGATATCTCGAGCGATGTACTTGAAGAAGCAGCAGAAGTCAGCTGCGGGGATTACATCGAGTTCTGATATCTCAATTTCATGTTGTGATTTCCCTGATTCATGATGATGGTATTTCACCTGGTACCCGCAGTCCATCAGGGCATCTGAGAGTTTTTTCCGATAGTCTTTCGCATTATCAAGGGGTGGTGCGATAAAGTAGCCCTGGTTTTCTTTGATTTCAGTTACTTTACTCTCGTTATGGTTGAACGCATAAAACTCGACTTCAGGGGAAATGAGTATACTATCGTACCCTTGATTCTTTGTGATATCCACTGCTCTCTGAAGGATATGTCGAGGGCCAGCGCGGTACGGGTTATATTCGACATCACAAAGGTTCGCTCTGATGAGCGCTTCTCCTTCAAGGTGTGGAAGAATCAAGAAGGTATCTGGATCAGGGACCGCGATCATGTCTGATCGTTCAACCTTCCGGAATCCAACTGAAGAACCATCGAACCGTGAGCCATTACTCAGGATATCATCTTTTATAAAACGAACTGCTGGGACATGGAAGACCCGCAGTCCCCCCATAAGGTCTGTGAAATGAATTTGGATCCATCTGATATGATGGGTTTCAATTTCTTTTTTTATTTGTTGTTGATTCATGCGAACATTGCAAACAGTACGTATTATAAATTTTTTATGGTTATCGGTACATATATAAGTAGAGAAAATAAGACATGGAAACAGTCTTAATAGGAATCAGCGATGATAGAAATGAACAAAATCTATTGTATGGATTGTCTTCAGGGGTTAGACAAACTTCACGACGCATCCGTCGATGTCATCGTTACCTCACCACCTTACAACATCGGAAAACCATATCGGTCGTATAACGATGTCCGACCACGAGACGAATATCTGGATTGGATGGAGACGATTGCAAAAAAATGCTTGTCAAAGCTAAAAGACCAAGGATCGTTTTTCCTTAACATGGGGGGAAAACCAACGGATCCCTGGATCGCATTGGACCTCGCGAACCGATTCCATACCCACTATACGCTCCAGAACACGATTCATTGGATTAAATCCATCGCGATTCCCAAAGAAGACGTCGGAAGCTATGCGGCAATCACCGATGACATCGCTGTGGGACATTACCAGCCCGTCAACAGCACACGGTATCTCAGCAACTGCCATGAGTACATCTTCCATTTCACAAAAACAGGAACTGTTCCGATCGACCAGCTTGCCATTGGGGTGAAATACCAGGATAAAACAAATATCGGCCGGTGGAAAAAAGCATCACAGGATCTGCGAGGGAGAGGCAACACCTGGTTCATCCCCTATGAGACGATTCAAACAGCACGATCTCACCCCACGGTTTTTCCTGTGAAACTCCCGGAGATGTGTATTCGACTTCATGGAATCAGACAGAACATGCTGGTGCTTGACCCGTTCATGGGAACTGGGTCAACTGCGCTAGCCTGCCAAAAACTAAAAGTGGATTATATCGGTTTTGAAATCGATAAGACCTATGCAGCAATGGCAAAAAAGAAGCTCTTAGAACAAGAAAAGACCCTCTCCCCTCTTCGATAAATCCTACTGTTTTCCATCATGCATCTTTTAATACCTCTGAAACATAGTGGAATAAGACCATGAAAAAAATCACACCCTGGCTCCATGACAGTACCTATGTCGCTCCTCTCTCACCAGCCTGTCGCATGTGCGCGAAAGGAGAGAAAATGGTGGTTCTCGTCACCGGGGTATGCTCGACGAAATGCTTCTACTGTCCCCTCAGTTTTAAAAAAGGCGGGACCGATAGGATATTTGCTGACGAATGGGAGTTAGATAATGAACGTGATACAGAAAAACTGGTTCGTGAGGCTGAGTACATCGAAGCCTCTGGTGCCGGGATCACTGGTGGAGATCCTCTTGTGGTCTGGCAACGAGTAAAAACATATATCACCTTATTAAAAAAAACATTTGGAGAATCATTCCACATCCATCTGTATACCTCTGCACTGAAGAACGCGGATTATCTTTCAGATCTTGTGGCTGCTGGTCTTGATGAGATCAGATTTCATCCCTTGCCACACACCTGGTTAAACATGGATACAAGTCCCATAAAAAAAACGATAGAACATATGATGGAATCATCCGCGGATGTCGGCATAGAAATCCCTGTGCTGCCAAAAAAAGACAAAGAAATCTTTTCACTGATTTCATGGGCAGATCAACAAGGCCTGCGATGGGTCAACCTCAACGAACTTGAATTCTCAGAGCGAAACTGCAATGACTTCCTCAGTCGAGGATACCGTGTGAAAAATACGATTTCAGCTGCTGTGAAAGGAAGCCAAGAGACTGCAGGTAAAATCATTAAAATGTCACAAAAAGAAAACCTTAAAATCGGAGTTCATTACTGCTCCGTGTCATTCAAAGACGGGGTTCAACTGAAGAATCGTATCATACGCAGAGCGAAACACATCGCAACACCCTACGACGTGATCACCAAAGAAGGAACACTCATCAAAGGTGTCATTTATCCTTCGGATCGATCATTAGAATCACTTCTCTCCTTGTTACAAAAAACCAATAAGATTCCCTCACGTCTTTTGCATCTAGATTACGAAAAAGAACGAATTGAGATTGCTGCATGGATGCTGGAAAAAATCGGACCACAACTCACCAAACAAGGGTACCGCTGTTTCATTATCGAAGAATATCCAACCGCGGACCGACTTGAGGTAGAACGTACACCAATCCCTGAACTGTGAAAAAGGTTTTTATATGGGGGTCACATTCCCACCTTACCATTTCCTAAGGAATGGAATCGATGAAAGCTCTCAAAGGAGGCTAAAAAAAATGCCGATGTACGTACGATTTAAAACATCAAAAGAACTACAAGATTTAGCCTATGAATTGATAGAAAAGGCTCGAGATGGGGGAAAAATAGGAAAAGGCGCGAACGAGGCGACAAAGTACGTCGAACGTGGCCAAGCAAAACTCGTCATCATGGCCGAAGACGTCACCCCTGAAGAAATCCTTGCGCATATGCCGCTTCTCTGCGAAGAAAAAAACATTCCATATACCTATGTCCCAAGCAAAGAAGAACTAGGAAACGCAGCAGGTCTTGGTATTCCAACGAGTGCCATTGCGGTCATAAACCCTGGTCGCGAGAAAGACCTTGTAGAGAACATTATTAAAAAACTAGAAACCGAAAAGAAGCAGGGTTAAGAGTATGGTTATCGAAGGAACCCCATGTGAAGTCGTTGAGGTCATCGAACGAACAGGGATGGCTGGTGAAGCTTCTCAGGTGAAAGTTCGAGTCTTAGATGGGCGAGATAAAGGAAAAATCATCACTCGTAACGTCATGGGGCCGGTTCGACTTGGTGACATTCTCATGTTAAGCGAAACACAACGAGAAGCAAAAAAACTTGGTGGGCCACGATAAGAGGGAGACAAGCATGGTCGAAAAAAGAACTTGTACATTCTGTGGAGCTGATATCGAACCTGGAACGGGAAAACTGTTTATAAAAAAGGATGGCACAGTTCTGTATTTTTGTAAAATGAAATGCCAGAAAAACATGTTGAATCTGGGTCGTATCCCAAGACGGGTACGATGGACGAAAAGCTACTCAAAAAAATCTTGAGCGGTTAGAAAAAATGCGTATCGAACTACCTTATGGAAAAGGAACATTACCGCTTGATGTTCCTGATAATAATCTTCTAGAAGTTGCTGTCCCCAAAGAGTTAATCCAACCACAGCAACCTGAGCTAATGGTTCAGGAAGCGTTGCAACATCCGCTAGGAACCAATCGACTTTCTACTATGATCCGCCCAGGCGAGACCGTTGCGATCGTCATTGATGATTACACACGACCCTGCCCGACAAAGATCATTTTACCACCAGTCCTTGAAGAATTGAAAAATGCTGGCGTGAATGATTTAGACGTCCTCATCATCATTGCGACCGGGACCCATACTCCACCATCTTTGGATGTTATTAAAGACCTTGTCGGCGATAAAATCTTCCGGAATTATATGATTATTTCCAATGACGCAGTCAACGGACACCATGTGAATGTCGGGAGAACCAAACGAGGTAACGACATAGAGATTCTCAAAGAATTCGTCGAGGCTGATTTTAAGATTCTTCTCGGTGACATTGAATACCATTATTTTGCTGGGTTCGGAGGAACACGCAAAAGCATCCTGCCAGGGATATCCTCCAAGAATACGATTCAACGAAACCATAGACTGCTTTTTGAGAAACATTCCCGGATGGGCCAGTTGAAGGAAAACCCGATCAATCAGGAAATGAACGAGGCGATGCATTTTACTGGATGCGACTTTGCACTCAGCGTAGTCCAAAACTCCTATCATTGTATCGTCGGTGCTTGGGCAGGTAAACCAGAACTGGTCATGGATGCAGGTGTCAAACTCGTAGATACGATGTATAAAAAAGAAATTTCAGAAGCACCAGATATCGTGATAACCGCTGCGAACGGACATCCTCATGATATCAACCTGTATCAAGCGATGAAAGCGATGCATACCGCTTGTCAGATCGTAAAACAAGACGGTGTCATTATACTTGTTGCCGAATGCCCTGACGGACATGGGAGTCAGCTCTATATCGACTGGTTGAAAAAATATAAAACATCAGAAGAAATATGTAAAGCGTTACAGACTAATTTTATTATCGGTGCCCATAAGGCATTTTACCATAGAGTCACTGTTGAGAACCATCCGGTTATCCTCGTCTCAGAGATGGACAGTTCTGATGTGACTGGGCTTTTTGGTTTTATTAAAGAAAAAACTCTGGGAAATGCCTTAGCAAAAGCCTTTTCGCTCTTGGGTGATCGTGCAAGTGTCCTTGTAGTACCTCAAGGCACGACGACATTTTTAACCATAAAAAAGAATAGTTGATTGATTGAAGTAATCATCCTTTTTTTCGTGTATTATATTACTTCTATACTTATTTAAAGCTTATTTTTTTTGATATTTTAATATTGTTATGTTTGTATAATAAGTTTTATATGCTGGTATTGCATAGAATTATACGCAGAAACAACGGGAGGCAATACTGATACAAAAAACCCCTATCAACCACAATTTAAAAAAGAGCAAATTATATAAGACCAATAAATTTATACTCATATATATAAAATATAAAATCAAAAGCATATGCAAAACGGGTGTACATCCATGAGAAAAAGTATAATTGTTATAGGTATAAGCCTGTTGCTTATCGCCACTACAACCATTCCGGCATCAAGCAGCTCCACGATATCATCATCGTATGAAACCAAAGAAGGGTTTCAAACCTCATCACAAAAAGAGATACAGACCAAGGAATTCGATCAGCAAACAAAAACGTTCTCATCCACGGGAGATGATCCCAAACGAGGGGGTGGTTTTGGACTGATAGGTGATAGTCTTGTTTCAACGTTTGAATGGGGGCAAACGAAAGGGGGACAAACTCAGTCGTTACGTCTTGGAACAAGTGAATATTATCTGATAGCATCAAATGGTGACACAGATAACGATTTGTATCTCACCACCATTCATGTAGAAAATGACAACGGAATCATCACCAATACCATCGTAGACACCTGGGAAATAGGACCTGATGCCTATATGCAATCACCAGGGACATATCTCTGTCACGTGACAGGCGACATCTACGCAGTCACCTATCAACATGATACCGGAAATAATATTTTAAAAACATTTAGTGCCTCATCAACCACCGGTGTCCTCCAGAAAACCCCGATTGATACCTTCACATTAAGCAATCGGTCCTGCAGCCAAAGTATGATACGACTCACTCCGACTCTTTTTGTTATCGCATCACAAAAAATCTGGAACAACTTAAATACCGGGTATCTTGAAACAGTATATATAAGTCCCTCGGGAGACATTGGAAACAGCGTCAATGATACACAACAATTTTCGACCTATATCGAAGGTTTGGCTAACCCCGCCATACAACTCTGTTCCGTTGATAGCGATACCATTGCAATTATCTACACCGGGTTTGGTACAGATGGGTACCTTGTTACTTATAATATTAGCAGCACTGGAGCTATCCAGGACACCAATGCATCCTGGTGGGAGTATGAAGGAACATACGCAGCCACTCCAAATTTAATTAAAATTTCTAATGATTACTATATTCTTGTCTACTCTGATAGCACCACTGATGGGATGAGTCGTGTTTTCCGCATCAGTAATCTGGGGAGTATTACCCGAAGTTGGATTGATGCTTTCAAGTTCGATATTGCTGATTGCTGGTATCCCCAGATATCCTATTGTGGAAACACGAGTTGGAATACATACTGGTATGCCATTACGTATCGAGGAACCAGTGGTGACGGATTTATTTCTATTGTTGAAATCACCAAGTCTGGATATTTGATCAGCGACTCAGTTATTGACACACTTGAGTTTGACACCATGGACTGTCAATGGACTCCATCGCTACTCTTTATCAACGAAACCTATTACCTTCTCGTCTATCCCGGTGCTGATTCAGGCACCGATGGCTCTGACGGATGGGCAGCTACCATAAACATCTATACAAATAATCAACAACCGATAATCTCTAATCCGTTTCCAGCGAACCAAGCTATCACTATTGATCCAAATCCAAAACTCAGTGTCTCTGTCAACGATGCAGATGGAGGTGGATTAGATGTCACTTGGTATAGTAACAGTACTGGACCTTGGATCTCTTTTGGTAAAAACAACACAGGAATAAGTCCTGTAATCGATCAATTTGAATATGATCAACAGGAGGGACGAGGGCCGGATATTATCCATCTGGGAACAAGTGAATATTACCTTGTCG
Source organism: Euryarchaeota archaeon UBA33 (assembly GCA_002506745.1). Taxonomy (GTDB): domain Archaea; phylum Thermoplasmatota; class E2; order DHVEG-1; family DHVEG-1; genus SM1-50. The sequence goes on along the minus strand of DAYE01000089.1, from coordinate 21,136 downwards.
CAGTCGCTGGGGACACAGGTACTGATAGCGATGGTTTCTTACGAACATTCAAGGCATGGAATTCCAATGGAACCATAAAGAAAACAGAGTTAGACCGCTGGGAATATGATGATACAGATGGTGCAGATCCATCTATCGTCCATATCATTGATGATATCTACGCGATTGCGTATCGAGATATTACCGCTGATCGAGCAAAAGTGTTTACAGCACGGGTATGGGACGAAAACGGGACCATTCAGAAATCCATGATTGATATGCTCCCATTAAGCAATGATGGCTCGCGGGTTCACATCATCAAGGTTTCCGGTGATTTCTATGCGGTTACCTACACAGAGGCGGGTGTTGGTACTGGTGCTGCATCCAATGACGGATTCATTGAAACCATGCAAATTAGTAACAATGGCTTAATTTCTGATACGGTTCTCTCTACCGCAGAGTATGATACTGCTGATGCATACAACCCTCGATTAATGATGATTGATGATAATACGATCCTTATCTGCTACCAAGGTACGAGCACTGACGGATTCATACGTACCTATAATATTTCATCACTTGGGATTTTTATCAATACCACAAGTGATATATGGGAATTTGATGCATCAGATGGCTACTATCCAAATGTGCTGAACGTTGGTGCAAACCGTTATGCGATCGCATATCGCAGTACAGGTCGAATGTACATACGCACGATATATATCGCAGACACCGGTATGATAACCAAATCATTCACTGATTCATTGATTTTTAATCACTTTACTACAGGAACTTATACCTATATTCGAACAACCAAAATCATTGAGACCAATAATCAATACTTCATTGTCTTTGCTAGTTCCCCAAATAGTCAATTGATGGCATGTACCGTCAACATTAGTCAAGATGGTATTATTGATGATGATCCCATTGATAAAACTCGCATTATTGATCTTGGGACTTCTAACATACCAAACTTTGTCAATATCGCACCGATGGGGAATGGTTTTTACCTGCTTGTCTATGAAGGCTTAGATAACGACGGGTATTTATCGAGCATCAAAATTGCTCCCTCCGCTTCTGGTTTAGTAAAACAGGTCCATACAGGTTTTTATGCTTGTGGAACAAGATATTGGTGGCGTGTCAATGTCACCGATGGCAAATTTGTATCAACACAAACATTTTCATTCACCACTCAGTATGCCCCAAATGCGAACAACGATATTTTTACAGTCAACGAAGACACAACCACACAATTCACTGTATTGGCAAACGACAACGACCCTGAAGGTCATCCACTTACCATCATCTCTGTAGATGACCCTCCGCATGGGACCACATCAATAAGTGGGTCGACGGTGACTTATATCTCTGATCTTAATTATAATGGTCCAGATCTCTTTACCTACACCATTTCCGATGGTCACGGTGGTACAGACCAAGCATCTGTATCTGTTACAGTAAATCCTGTTAATGATGGACCTGACGCGATTGATGACGCCGCTTCTGTTGCTGAGGATACCAGTAATAATCAGATTAATGTATTAACGAATGATGGTGACATCGACGGCGACAGCCTTGTGATAACTGCTGTGTCGGTGCCATCTCATGGGACCACCACGTTCACCTCATCATTTGTTCGTTATACCCCTTCGGCGAATTATAATGGTCCTGATAGTTTCACCTATAGCATAAGCGATGGTCACGGTGGGACTGATACAGCAACTGTGACCGTAACGGTGACACCAGTCAACGATCAACCAATTGCAAATAATGATACCGCCACTGTCAATGAAGATTCAACAAACAACCAAATCAATGTATTGACAAACGATGGTGATATAGATAACGACCCCATCTTGATTTCAGGTGTGACACAGCCAGCGCATGGAGCTGTTACATTCACTATCTCTACTATCTTTTACGCACCAAGTGCGAACTACAACGGAGTAGACACCTTCACTTATACTATTATTGATGGCTATGGCGGAATAGATACTGCAATCGTAACAGTCACCATCACCCCCATTAACGACCCTCCAAATGCTGTTGATGATACAACAACAGTCGCAGAAGACACCAATAACAACCAGATAAATGTACGGACGAATGATAATGATATCGATGGAGACACTCTTTCAATTACGAGTGTCACAACACCTGCGCATGGCACTGCAACCTTCACCACATTATATACATACTATTCCCCCTCTTCAAATTACAATGGTCCAGATAGCTTTACCTATACTATCAGTGATGGCCATGGAGGTACAGATACCGCAACAGTAAGTGTCACAGTCACACCGGTAAATGACCAACCAGTCGCCAACGATGACACCGCGACAGTCATCGAGGATTCATTGAATAATAATATTAACGTCCTGGTAAACGATATCGACATCGACGGAGATCCACTTACCATAACTTCAATAACCCAACCGATGCATGGATTAAGTACATTTACTGCATCATCCGTTACCTATAGACCTGCTGCGAACTACTCAGGATCCGATTCTTTTACCTACACGATTAGTGATGGTCATGGTGGCACAGATCCAGCGACCGTCAATGTGATAATCACCCCTGTTAATGACCCACCTGATGCTCTGAACGATACAGCAACAATCCCTGAAGATTCCACGAACTTTCCTATCAATGTCCGTTTGAATGATATTGACGTTGATGGTGACATCCTTACGATTGTAAGTCTCACCCAACCTATTCATGGCACCGCATCAACCAATGGGACCCGGGTGTTTTACACAGCATCCCTTAACTACTTCGGCCCTGATAGTCTCACCTACACCATCAGTGATAACAATGGTGGAACCGACACTGCAACTCTTTTGATAACTGTGACATCCGTCAACGATCCCCCTGTCGCCGTCAATGATGCAGTGACGCTTGCTGAAGATTCAACGAACAACCTGATCAATGCTCTTGTAAACGATTTCGATATCGAAAATAACCCATTGACTATTACATCAGTCACACAACCTTCCCATGGGGCTTCCTCAACAAGTGGTGGGTACATATTTTATACACCTGCAGCAAACTACAATGGACAAGATGCATTTACCTACACTATCTCAGATGGAAATGGAGGCACAAGCATTGGAACCATCTCTATCACTGTTACTCCAATGAACGATCCACCGAATGCAACCAATGATACAGCGACTGTTGCGGAGGATTCATCAAATAACCTCATCAATGCCTTAGCAAACGATAATGACCCAGATGGCGACTCTCTTTCCATTGCCTCAGTCTCCAATCCCCCTCATGGTTCAACGACAACCAATGGGAACTATGTCTTCTACACACCCGATCCTAATTACTTTAGTATCGACACATTCTCATACACCATGAGCGATGGACATGGAGGAACCGATACTGCCACTGTAACCGTAACCGTAGCACCTATCAGTGATCCACCAATTGCCAATGACGATACCATCACGGTTCCAAAGGATTCTTCAAACAATCAACTCAATGTTCGAGCAAACGATTATGACCCTGATAACAACTCGCTCACGATTACCTCGGTATCTACACCGTTGCATGGCTCTGCTTCAACCAATGGTCTCTACGTCTTTTACACACCAACAGCTGGATACTTAGGATCGGATAGCTGTAGTTACACGATTAGTGATGGAACCGGATATACAGACACGGCCGTCATATCCCTCACCATTGCAATCATAAATACTCCACCAAACGCAAATGATGACACAGCCACGGTTGTTGAGGATTCATCGGGAAATCAACTGAACGTTCTGACGAACGATAATGATCCTAATGGTGACTCTATCACGATTATCGGTGTCACCCAACCACTACATGGGACAGTCAGCTTCATGGCGACCTATGTGACGTATACCCCGACTCCGAATTACTATGGGCTTGATACTTTTACCTATACCATCAGCGATGGAGGAAGCACGGATTCTGCAAGAGTCAATGTGACGATACAATCGGTGAATGATCTGCCTGTTGCAGCAAATGATACCGCAACGGTTTCAGAGGATTCTATAAACAATCAATTGAATGTCCAAGCAAATGATATGGATGAGGATGGCGACACGCTTATCATCACCACAGTGACCACACCTTCCCATGGGTCTGTTACCTTCACCAACTTTTATGTGACCTATACCCCTGCTCAAAATTATACAGGGATGGACACCTTCATCTACACTATTATTGATGGTCATGGTGGATCTGATACCGCAGTAGTCACTGTCACAGTGACCGCAATAAATGACCCGCCTACTGCCATTGATGATATCACGGTTGTTACTGAGGATTCCACCACAAATCAACTCAATGTTCGTGCAAACGATTTCGATGTCGATGGTGATACGCTCACGATATCAGCAGTAACCCAACCGGCTCATGGTTCAATAACATTCACCACATCTTATATCTACTATACTCCAGTAACGAACTATTTTGGTTCAGACTCTTTTACCTATACAATTAATGATGGTCATGGGAGTACTGATAGCGCGACCGTACTGGTAACAGTTCTTTCAATTAATGATGTTCCGATCGCTGGGGATGATACTGCAACCGTCATCGAGGATTCAATAAACAATCAACTAAATGTCCGAGCGAATGATAATGACATCGATGGAGACCTCCTTAGTATCATTGCTGTTGTACAACCAAACCATGGGTCAGTGACCTATACATCCCAATATGTCTATTATACGCCCTCTCTGGACTATTTTGGTTCAGACACCTTTAGCTATACCATTAGTGACGGGAATGGTGGAAGCGATGTCGCCATTGTTTCTATAACGATCACTGGAATTAACGATCCACCAGTGGCTAATGATGATATCTTCTCTGTGGTTGAGGATTCTTCAAGTAATTCACTAAACGTGAGAGCAAACGATAATGACCCAGATAATAACCCCCTGTTAATAGTCAGTGTTAGTACACCATCTCATGGGACCGCAACATTTTCTTCAAGCTATATTTATTATACTCCCCATACGAATTATGCGGGATCTGATAGTTTCAGCTACACGATTACAGATGGACAAGGAGGTACAGATACGGCAATGGTAACTATCACGGTCACTCCTGTAAATGACCCCCCTGTTGCAAATGATGACGCAAGCTCAGTGGCGGAAGATTCCACGAATAATCAAATTAATGTCCGTGCAAACGACAATGACATAGATGGCGACGTGATTACTATCTCAAGTATTACACAGCCTACTCATGGGACCGCATCGTATAATAGTTCATATGTTTTCTACACCCCTGCTGCTAACTATAATGGGTTCGACAGCCTTACGTATGTGATCAATGATGGTCATGGAAGCACCGATTCTGCAACCCTCACGCTCACGGTAACACCAGTCAATGATCCACCAATAGCAAATGATGATTCAGCAACTGTCGCAGAAGATTCGATTAATAATCTTATTAATGTTCTTGCTAACGATGTTGACCCTGATTATAACCCATTGACCGTAACTTCAATAAGCGTACCACCACATGGGACAACGTCGACAAATGGTGTCTTTATTTTCTATACGCCTGCGCCAAACTATGTTGGTTCAGATTCCTTCACCTACACGATCAATGATGCACAAGGAGGAGTCGATTCTGCTACTGTCGCTATAATCATTACTCAAGTTAATGATCCACCAAATGCAGTGGATGATAGCACCTCAGTAATCGAGGATTCGAATACGAACCAAATTAATGTTCTCTTAAATGATAATGATATCGATGGAGATACTCTTAGTGTCTTTGCAGTGACCCAACCATCCCATGGTCTTGCTTCGTTCACCAGCTTGTATGTCTTTTACACTCCTCAATCAAACTATAATGGGGCTGATCAATTTGTTTATACGATTAGTGATGGTAAGGGCGGGACTGATACCGCGGTGGTCACTATCATGGTAACCCCCCTGAATGATCCACCATTAGCCGTTGATGATTCCATTCCTGTTCTTGAGGATTCAACGAATAATCAGTTGAATGTATTAATCAACGATAATGATATCGATGGTGATGCGTTACTTATCACAGGAATCACACAACCAATATATGGGACCGCTTCCTTTACGGCATTCTACGTTTATTATACACCAAATACGAATTACAATGGTCCTGACTATCTTACCTATTCTATCAGTGATGGCCATGGTGGAACTGATACCGCAGGAGTTGCTCTCACGGTCAGCCCACAAAGTGACCCCCCTGTCGCAATTGATGACAGCGCGACTGCAATTGAGGATTCCTCAAATAACCTTATCAATGTCTTAGCAAATGATTATGATCCTGAAAATAACCCCTTGTTGATTATTAGCGTCACACCACCAACACATGGAATCTCTTCGACCAACGGAGCATTCGTGTTTTATACCCCTGCACCAAACTACAATGGTGGTGATAGCTTCAGCTATACCATCAGTGACGGTGGAAGTACCGATTCAGCAAATATAGTAATCTCCATAACCGCTGCAAACGACCCTCCATCCGCAACTGATGATACCGCAACAGTTGTCGAGGATTCAACCAACAATCCAATCAGTGTTTTAGTCAACGATTATGACATCGATGGCAACCCTATCATTGTGATTGGTGTGACACAACCCGGTCATGGTTCAGTGGCATTCTCCACTGCTACCGTCTTCTATACTCCTCAAGCAAATTATGTTGGAGCTGATAGTTTTACCTACACGATTAGCGATGGTCTTGGTGGCACCGATTCTGCGCTGGTTACCATCACTGTGACCAATATCAATGACCCACCAAATGCAATTGATGATACTGAATCTGTTGTTGAAGATTCAATTAGTAACCAGATAGAGGTCTTAATAAATGATTATGATATCGATGGTGATTTACTTACGGTTACTAGTATCACCCAACCATCCCATGGATCTGCAACCTATAGCACGTCATATGTGTATTATTCACCTTATCCGAATTATAATGGACCAGACAGTCTTACTTATACAATCAATGATGGACATAGTGGGATAGATTCCGCACTCATCAGTCTCATGGTTACCTCAGCAAATGATCCACCGATTGCATATGATGATATCGCGACCGTCAATGAAGATTCAACAGGCAATCAACTGATTGTCCTGAGCAATGATGTCGATCCTGATAACAACCCCTTGTTTATCACTAGTGTTACCCAACCATCCCATGGGACATCCTCGACTAATGGGGCATTTGTATTTTACACTCCTTCACCGAACTACCATGGCTCCGATGTATTTGCGTACTCAATCAGTGATGGAAATGGTGGGGTCGATTCAGCAGTAGTAACTGTATCTGTGTCAGCGATAAACGATGTGCCAAACGCTGTCGATGATACTGCAACCGTTGTTGAGGATTCATTAGCGAATCAGATTACTGTGTTACTCAACGACAATGACATTGATGGCGATACGTTGACGATTATAAGTGTCACCCAACCAGCTCATGGTACGACGACATTTACCCCCGCATTGGTATCCTATACACCTGTTTTGAACTACTATGGGTCAGATAGTTTCATGTATTCAATTAGCGATGGTAATGGAGGAACAGATACAGCGAATGTCAATGTCCTTATCACGAATGTCAATGATCCGCCAATCGCAAACGATGATACTGCAACTGTACAAGAGGACTCATCAAATAACCTTATTAATGTCCGACAGAACGATGTTGACATTGATAGTGATCCCCTCTCTGTTTCATCGGTCACGCAGCCGGCACATGGGTCATCATCAACAGATGGTATGTTTGTGTATTATACGCCACTACCAAATTATGTCGGAGCTGACACTTTCATCTACACAGTCACTGATTCTCACGGGGGGAGTGATACTGCATCCGTGTTTGTCATGATATCTAATGTTAATGACCCGCCAGTTGCCAACAATGATACCATCTCAGTAATCGAGGATTCGTTAAGTAACACTATCAATGTGCTTTCAAATGATTACGATTCTGATAACAATCCATTGACTATTATCAGTGTGACACAAGCTTCTTTTGGCATCGTATCAACCAATAGCATGTTTGTCTTTTATACACCGTTACCAAACTACCAGGGTTCCGATTCCTTTTCGTATACGATTAGTGATGGGGTGTTCACCGATACGGCAACCGTCTTTGTGACCGTAATATCAGTAAATGATCCCCCGATTGTCACAAACATTCAAAATCAGATTATTGTAGAAGGTTCGTTGTTTAACCCGATTAATTTGGATGAGTATGTGTCGGATTCGGATAATACTGATTCTGAGATGATTTGGACGTATTCAGGTAATGTGCAGTTGTCTGTAAGTATTGTGAATCGTGTTGCTACCATCACTATTCCATCTCCTGAGTGGTATGGTTCTGAGACGGTGATATTTAGGGCGACGGATCCTGGTGGGTTATGGGATGATGATGCGGTGACGTTTATCGTCACTCCTGTGAATAATTCTCCTGTATTCGGAACACCGTCACCAGCGAATGGCTCAATAGGCAATCCATATTCATTCATCTGGAGCATCCCCATCAATGACCCGGAAGGAAATAGTTTCAATTGGAATATTCACTGCAGTAATGGGCAATCGAATAGCGGAACTGCAGCTACCAACGGTACAAAATCAGTGTCTGTTTCTGGACTTACGGCCGTAACGTCTTATACGGTTTGGGTGAATGCGACCGATCCGTTAGGTAGTGGTCTTTATACTCGGAGATGGTATACGTTTACTACAAAAGAAAATCTTCCACCGGTTTTTGGGTCTCCAGTGCCTGCAAACGGTTCTACAAACCAGCCTCTCAATCTGACTTGGAGCATTCTCATCAATGACCCTGAAGGTAATCTCTTCAATTGGAGTATTCAATGCAGCAACGGACAAACCAATAGTAGTTATAGTGCATCGAACGGAACAAAGTCCTTATCAATTTCAGGGCTCGTCTCTTCAGCATCTTATCGGGTGTGGGTGAATGCGACCGATCCGTTCAATAGTGGTCGTTTCACTCGAAGATGGTATGTGTTTTCGACTGGTGTCAATCTTCCCCCGGTCATTGGGTCGCCGACCCCATCAAACGGTTCTACCACTAACAAACTGAGCTTCGCCTGGAGGATTGTGATAATCGATCCCGATGGAGATCCCTTCTCTTGGACTATCCAATGCAGCAATGGGCAATATGCAAGTGGCTCTGGTGCGTCGAACGGTACGAAAACATTATATGTTTCCGGACTTGCACCCTTGACGTCATATCTTGTCTGGGTGAATACGACCGATCCCTACGGAACTGGTTTATTCGTCCGTAAATGGTTCACTTTCTCAACAGGCATCAATCTTCCGCCGGTATTTGGAGACCCTGTTCCTGCGAACGGTACTCAAAATACGAACCTGACGTTTACGTGGCACATCCCGATTAATGACCCTGAGGGTGATCTTGTCACATGGTCGATCCAATGCAGCAATGGACAATATGCAAGTGGCTCTGGTGCGTCGAACGGTACAAAATCATTAGCACTCTCTGGCCTTGCATCCTTGACTTCTTATATCATTTGGGTGAATGCGACAGATCCACCAGGGATTAATACCTATGTCCGACAATGGTACACCTTCTCTACGGAATTTAATCTTCCACCTGTCTTCGGGGAACCCCTGCCTGCGAACGGCTCTATTGGCAATCCACGGATCTTGATTTGGAGTATTCCTATTGTTGATTTGGAAGGTGATCTGTTCTCTTGGTCGATCCAATGCAGCAATGGACAGTCTGCAAGTGGCGCTGGTGCGTCGAATAGCACGAAAACAGTCTCCCTTTCCGGTCTTGATTATTTGACCAGTTATACGGTGTGGGTCAATGCGTCTGATCCGATGGGTACTGGGATTGTTGTGCGAAAATGGTATTTGTTCACCACCGTCGAATTTATCAATACCCCTCCGGAAAAACCAGAACGACCATCAGGGACTCTGTCTGGGAAAGTAAATGTGAATTATTCCTTCTGGACAAGTACCGTTGATGTGGATGAAGACCAGGTGTGGTTCTGGTTCGAATGGGGTGATGGGACGAACAGTGGGTGGGTTGGGCCATATGACTCTGATACTATTGGGAGTGCGAATCATTCGTGGAGCGTGGAAGGGTCGTTTAATATCACGGTAAAAGCCAAAGATATCGCTGATGCTGAGAGCAATTGGTCAGATCCCTTGTTGGTCTCTATGCCTGTTGAAATTGAATTTACTCAGACGGAGATTCCAAACCCTGTTGTTGACGCGCAGGAATCGGAAATAAATCCCGTTATAGAATCACCTGCGTCTTCAACCACTACCTCGTCGTCCTCTGATTCGACAACCCAATCAGCAACTGACGAACCTATTGCTGAAGAATCTACGGTTGATCGGCAGGAGAAAAATATTTTTGATTTCATACAACTCTTGTTGCGATTATTCAGGGGAGAGTATAAAGGGATGACTCTCCAGCAGGTTTTTCGGATGGAGGGGTTGATATAAATGAGGCTGGTGTGAAGATGAATTATGATCAAAATGGAGTTTTTTCTTCCTTTCATTACCAATGGTGAACCCTATGAATATCACATTATGGAAACGATCAGATGGATTCCCTTTAATGTTTTTATTTTCCCGTGTAGATGCTTGCTGGTTTCACCCATGCCATAACGGTCTCCTGAACGGCATGAAAAATTATATTAGGGGGGATAAATAGAAAGTTTTATTAGGAATGAGGCCTATGTACAATTTACCATATAATGGGGGATCCTATGCATAAAATAGTCAAAATGGTAATAATTATTGGTATTACTATTGCATTTTTAACGCCAGTCTCCTTAGTTATTGGAGATGATGTGGAACCCCCCGTCATTACCTCAGTTTCATATGGACCACATGCGGGTGTAAGGACCGACCCTGGATTCTTTTTATACCAATCCTGTACTGTCACCGATAACATTAGCGTCACCGATGTTCGCATTAATATCACCGGTCCCATCGGTTTTATATCCCTTAATGAGTCAATGATTCAGGTTTCCCCAAACAACTATTCCTACGAGGTCCATAACATCGCACTTTCTGGAACATACTGGTTTTATATTTGGGCAATCGACAGCTCAAATAACACAGCACACTCGCAGAACTATCACATGATCGTCCTTGATACCTATCTCAACTATGTCTATGTCGATAAAAATAATACTGTTGGCCCTTGGCAAGGAACAGCACAATACCCGTTGCAATACATCAATGATGCAGTCGCTGTTGTCGCAGTAAATGGAACGATTTTTATCAATGACGGAGTTTATGAAAACACTTCCATCGATCTCAATAAGAACATGAACCTTGTTGGGGAAAATCGATTGACAACCATTTTAGATGGAGGTGGAAGTAACACTACAAGTATCATCAGTGTTACTGGAAATCATTTCATCAGCATCACAAGTCTGACGTTACAAAATGCAATCTATGGTGTCCATACTCAAAACAGTAGCAATACAACAATAACTCAGTGTTCACTGTCGCAATGTACTGGTGCCGCTCTTTTCTTGGCTGATACGGAATATCTTTTAGTAAACAATTGCGATATTACCAACAACAACCAAGGCATACAACTCACCAACTCGAGTTTCAACCTGTTTTATCATAATAATTTCGTTAATAACATAATCCACGTTTCCACATCTACGAATGCCTCTTCAAATGGATGGGATAACGGCTTGACAGGGAATTACTGGGATACCTACCGAGCAGTACACCCTGATGCAACGGTAATCCCAGCGACGGGCACCTGGGATACTCCTTATGTGGTGACTGTCTCAGGCAGTAATATCGATTTTCATCCGTGGGTATATCCCTCCGGACATATTGATACGATTCCGCCACAGGTGACCCTTCTGTATCCGAATGGAGGAGCTGAATTGTATGGAACGATCGCGATCCAATGGTCTGCATCTGATGATTATGACATGGATCTGAACGGATCTATTCTGTTAGAGTATAGTCCAGACAACGGCAACATTTGGATGCTGATTGCTTCCAATCAAAATAATACGGGTGTCTACCTCTGGAACACAAGTGAGATCCCTAACGGGAATCAATATCTTATCAGTGTGACTGCCTTTGACGAGTTCTACAACGTCGGTTCGGATACATCTGACAACGTGTTTGCATTAAATAACTTCCAACCCGGAGACCTCCAAATCACTGGGCCTTCATTAGGGGGAAATGAGATTCCATTTCGTTTTTCCGTCGTTGCATCTGATCCCCGGGGAGAACAAATCTATTATAAATGGGATTGGGGCGATGGCAATGAGACCGCATGGTTAGGTCCTTTCAATTCCAATGTCAGTATGACAGAAACATATGCATGGGCAAAAGATGGTAACTACAGCATTCGAGTGAAAGCAATGAATACTGGTGGGACAGAAAGCAACTGGTCGAAGCCGCATATCATGTACGTTGCTGAACTGATAAATTTCTCTAACGTCCAACTCGGACATATCTATTTTAAGCTCTTTTCATTTAACCGATCGTTCCTCTTCTCAGATCTCTTAGCTAAACTAGGCATTGTCGTTATCTTAACAAGCCATGAGATGGATCTTAAAGCAAATGCATCAGACATCGTTCAATCAGTTACGTTCAAGGCAGAGAACCAATTGAAAATCGAAACCATGGAGATAACCGATACTGATGGCTCTGATGGGTTTTCCTGTATTATGAACGTCACGCGTGGTACATATATCCTGAATATTTCTGCTTATGATGGAAATGGATCGTTAGTCGATCGATACAGCCTTTTGACAGTCTTCTTCGTTCGCGTTGGTCGATACGCTACAGGACCTCCGAGTGAGGCTCGCCTGCTGAACTTACGAAATATTTCTCGGTTGCGTCACTGACGATGACATGTTTACCAAAAAAATAAATCCTAGAGGATTTGAAATCCTAAAAAAAATGTATATTGCTAGAAAAAAATCAAGAGGGATAATATGAAAAAAAAATTAATACACTATATGATAAGTATTAGTGTGCTGCTGACTACGTTATCAGCTATTGGTATCCCCTATGTTTCTGCAGATCCACCTGTTGAGCCAAGCCAACCGGTTCCTTCGCCTGGGTCCAGTAGTGTTACTGTTTTTGCTGATTTAAAATGGACCACAGGTGATGTCACCTTAACCTATGATGTCTATTTTGGGACTGAAAACCCCCCGCCGCTTATTCTGGTAAATCAATCAGAGACATTTTATGAGCTTGAGCGTCTCTTATTGAACACGACGTATTATTGGCAAATTGTTGCTCATAACATATTCCAGGAGACCACCGCCGGTCCTATTTGGAATTTCACCACGGCGGAGAATCAACCACCGTTTAAACCCACGGTTTTTGATGGCCCTCCAAAAGCAGGGAGAAATATTCCACTGGAATTCTCGACCGTCGCCCCTGACCCTGAAGGAGACAAGGTGTCCTATCAATGGGACTGGGATGATGGGAACGTCAGTGACTGGTATGGTCCTTATGAGTTTGGTCAGCGAACGACAGCAACCCATGAATGGGCTGAAAACGGAAGCTATGAAGTCAAAGTCAGAGCACGAGACGAGTTAATGAAACAAAGCGGGTGGTCAAAAGTCTATAATGTGACGATCGCCCCACAGGTTGAGTTGTCGAACTGTAAACCAGGATATCTTTATTTTGTCTTCTTGACATTCGATAAAACCTACGGGTATATTTATTCACTTGACCTCCTAGGAGTATCGCTTATCATTAGCACTGGTGGTATGAAAGTGGATGCAGCAGGTTCAGATTCAGTTCAAACCGTAGTCTTTGAAATGAAGAATAAGTTTTTAGAGGACCAACGATGGAATGCAACCTCCACGAATGAGACCGGGAGTGCTTTCGAGGGTTACTTCTTTTTAAATGACGGTCTGTATGAGACGACTGCATATGCCTATGACGGAGCTGGTCGTTTGATCGACCGGGCGGCAAGAAGTTACGTCATCTATTACGAATGGAAGTTTGTCTTGATAAAGCAGTTACTAGGTCTTAATACCCCATAATTACTTCGGAATTAGACACTCCAATTCGCAACACCTGCTAAAAGCGGATCAGGATTAAGGGCACTAATACACAGAAAGCCTTTGACCTGTTCCATTGTTTTTTTTCCTTTAATAAAACCCGGTGATTACAAAACATGAGACCACCACAGGTTTTTTTTAGGTCATATACTTAAAATACTCTAGTTCCATTCTATTTTTTATCCAATGGTGAGTGGTCGTATGGATGAGGTAACATTCAAGCTGGTTGCAATAGAAAAAAGTGATGATATCAATTTCATCCTGGGGCAAACTCATTTCATTAAAACTGTTGAAGACCTCTATGAGGCGATGAAAAACACGGTTCCTGTTGGAAAATTTGGGATCGCGTTTTGCGAGGCAAGTGGTGCGTGCAAAATTCGTAGTGAAGGAAATGATGAAACTCTAAAGAAACTGGCAGAGAAAAACGCAATGAATATCGGAGCCGGACATACATTCATCGTTTTTATGAGAGACTGTTATCCGCTTAATGTACTCAACGCCATCAAGAATGTCCCCGAGGTATGTTCGATATTCTGTGCAACAGCAAATCCCACAAAAGTTATTGTTGCAGAATCAACACTCGATGGTGGAGTTGGCCGAGGTATCCTTGGTGTCATCGATGGGTGTGTCCCGAAAGGTGTAGAGAATAATGAGGATCTTTCCTGGAGAAAGAAACTGTTACGAGATATCGGTTATAAACTCTGATTTAATGTCCGTACCTTCCGACGAGCGGTACAAACACGCATCCTCCGAGATGATGGACTGTATGTTTTTGTTTTTCCTTCTCAAGCAGCGTTAATTCACAATACATATCCCCCACGGGGACGAGTAATTTTCCAGGATCACGCAATTGATCAATCAACGGCTGAGGAATAGACGGGGCAGCACAAGTGACGTAGATACGATCATAGGGCTGATGGAGGGGAAGCCCACAGGAGCCATCACCTACTTCCACGATCACGTTTGAACAATTGATGGTCTGAAGGTTTTGTTTGGCTTTTATTGCAAGTGATTCAAATCGCTCGATGGTATATATCCTTCCTGTTTCCCTGACGAGTTGTGATACAATCGCTGCATGATACCCTGATCCGGTCCCAATCTCCAAGATTCTCTGACCTTTTTTGATATCTAAAGCCTCACACATGATTGCAACCATATGTGGTGCGGAGATGGTTTGACCATTCCCGATATCAAGAGGAGTATCAACATAGGAATAGTTTTTCAGGAAATCAGGTATAAACTCTTCTCGAGGGACTGTCAGAAACGCTTGTTTTACCAGCTTGGTTTTGATGTAGCCTTCTTTGCAAAGATTTCTAACCAACCGATCCCGTTCTTGTTCAAACATATGTTTCTATTGGAGAAATTGTATGGGATATATATCTCCTTGCACCATTTGATTTTTATACCAAGAATCCATTTCCAGCCGTCTATCATGAAGAAACGTTTGGTTATTGCACTTGGCGGTAATGCATTAATAAAAAAAGGTCAAAAAGGAACCATTTACGAACAGTTTGCCAATACTCGGGAGAGCTGTCGATCTATTGTCCAAATGATCAAAGAGGGTTGGGATGTTGTGATCACCCATGGGAACGGTCCTCAGGTAGGCGCATTGGTTCTTCAGAACCAGGCGGCAAGGGATATCACCCCTGAGATGCCGCTAGGAATCTGCGTGGCAGAAAGCGAAGGATTAATCGGGTATATGATCCAGCAATGCCTCTTGAATGCATTACAAAGAGAAAGCATCGAGAAACCCGTGATTGCGCTCATCACCCAAGTCATTGTGGATCCAAAGGATCCCTCTCTTGACAATCCGACCAAGCCAATTGGACCGTATTATTCAGAAGATGAATCATTACGCATGTTAAAACAAGGGTATCACTTGACCCGTTTACCTCGCGGATGGAGAATCGTCGTCCCCTCACCAGAACCATTACGTATCGTTGAAGGAGATATAATCCGGAAGATGTTAGATGATGATATCATTGTCATCGCATCAGGCGGTGGAGGTATGCCGGTCATCGAGAAAGAAGGCTGGGGTCTTGATGGGTTGGAGGCTGTGGTAGATAAGGATTTAGCCGCAGAACGACTCGCTGAGGCTGTTGGCGCAAAGGTCTTACTGATTCTTACTGATGTGGAAAAAGTCTATCTCCACTATAACACCCCTTCGCAGAAGCCATTGGACAAGGTTACCTACAAAGAGATGAAACAATACTACCTTGATGGTGAGTTTCCGACAGGAAACATGGGGCCAAAGATCCTTGCTGCCCTGCGTTTCTTAGAATTCGGTGGAGAACGTGTCATTATCTCAAATATCGAACAAGGATGGGAAGCACTCCAGGGCCAGACCGGCACCTTGATTCTACGAAAATAGCTTACGTTTTTATACACGTGTTTTTTATAAACATCCTGCGCATATAGAGCCGGTACAGCCATGGATACCTCAATAGAAAAACAGATCAAAGAAATAGAAGATGAGATTTTCAAAACTCAGAAAAATAAAGCAACAGAACATCATATCGGGAAGCTGAAAGCAAAAATGGCACGGCTTCGGGAAGTTGGAGAGAAACGAAGTAGCGCAGGTGCGAAAGGGAAAGGTTTCTCTATCAAAAAAACCGGTGATGCGACCGTTGGTATCGCTGGGTTTCCTAGTGTTGGGAAAAGTACGCTTCTCAATCAACTCACAGCCGCAGGCAGTAAGGTCGGTGATTATGATTTCACGACCCTAGAAGCGATTCCAGGGATGATGAAGTATAAAGGAGCAGAGATTCAGATCCTTGATTTACCTGGTCTTATCGTTGGTGCATCCAAAGGAAAGGGAAGAGGCAGAGAAGTCATCTCTGCGGTAAGAAGCGTCGATCTCCTCCTGTTAATGATCGATGCGTTCAATCTTCAACAGATTGATTTAATCGAAAAGGAGCTTCATATAGCCGGAGTGCGGTTAAATCAGAAGAAACCCGATATCGTCATCAGCAAAAAATCATACGGTGGAATTATTATCAATTCCACAGTCCCGTTAACGTATCTCAATGAATTGCTTATTAAATCCATTGCATCAGAGTTTGTGATCAATGCTGATATTACGTTACGGGATGATTTAACTGAGGATCAACTCATTGATGCTTTTGCTCAAAACCGTGTGTACATGTCTGCTTTGGTGGTGATTAATAAGACCGATCTCGTCGCTTCTGATGTAGTAAAAAATGTTATCAATCGATTACACCAGAGACGATGGGACGTCTGCGCGATCTCTGCAAAAAACAAGGAGAATCTCGATCATTTGAGAGAACAGATTTTTTTACACCTTCGACTTATTCGTATCTTTATGAAACCGGTGGGGAAGAAAGCTGATTATATGCAACCGATGATATTGCGCGAAGGTCAAACCGTTGCTGATGCGTGTCGGTATATCCATCGTGATTTTCACAGGAATTTCCGATACGCCTCTGTATGGGGTTCTTCTGCGAAACACTCTGGTCAGAAGGTTGGCCTTGAACATGTGTTAAAGGATCAGGATGTCCTTACGATTATCGTGACAAAATAATGAAGAATACCTGGGATTCGTTTTATGATGGAGAGAAAGCTTATTTATTTCCCTTCTCGATTACCACTGTAGATAAGTAGGTGGATGACGAGATATGTTGAAGACTCCAGCGATTGTTTTAAACGTAAAAACGTACACAGAATCAACCGGTGTGAATGCACTGGAACTGGCAAGACTGATGGAGAAAATCGGAAAAGAAACCAGCGTCAGTATGGCTATTGCGGTGCAAGCATGTGATATCGCTCGTTGCGCAGAGGAAGTCGACATCCCCGTGTACGCTCAGCATATCGATCCGATAAAACCAGGGAGTAGCACGGGTTGGACGTTGCCGGAAGCTGTGAAAGCTGCTGGTGCGGTCGGTACTCTCATCAATCATAGTGAGCATCGGTTGATTCTTGCGGATATCGACACCTGCCTGCTGAGGGCAAAGGACCTTGGGTTAGAGACCCTTGTGTGTACAAATAATGTGGCGACCTCGAAAGCTGTTTCGACATTTACCCCATCGATGATTGCGGTAGAACCACCTGAGCTTATCGGGGGTGATATCTCTGTTACCGCCGCGGATCCTGGCATCGTAAGTAACACAGTACAGGCAGTGCGAAGTATGAATAAAACCGTTAAAATCCTCTGTGGGGCTGGGGTGAAAAACGGTAGAGATGTCGCAAAGGCAATAGAGCTAGGTGCTGATGGAGTGCTTCTCGCTAGTGGTGTGGTGAAAGCGAAAAATAAAGAAGAGGTCCTCAGAGATTTAGCTGCAGGTGTCCAGTAATAAGCTATGCTTCTTTCAATTGTTTGATCGCGGTATGATAGTCCTTACTATGAAAAATAAAACTCGCGGCGACGAGGACATCTGCACCGCTCTGCTTTACAATCCCGGCATTCTGATTGTTGATCCCACCATCTATCTGAAGGTAAATCCGTTTTTTTGTTTTCTTAATGACCTCGCTTGCCTCCTTAAGCTTTGGGATCACCTCCGGGATAAAGCGTTGCCCTGAAAAACCAGGATGAACGGACATAATCAATACTAAATCAACCTCGGGGATCAGAGATCGGATTGATTCAAACGATGTCTCAGGGTTGATAGAAATACCTGCCTTCCCCCCGGATTCCTTTATGTGTCTGATTACTACGAGAGGGTCGGATACACTCTCCTGGTGGATCGTGATAAGATCAGCCCCTGCCTTCAGGAACGCGTCAACATATTTTTCAGGATGTTCAATCATGAGATGACAATCAAGGAATAACGCTGTTTTTTTCCTGATGTTCTCTACCACGATGGGTCCTATNNACTGCTTTGATTTCCTCATGAAGTTTTGTGAAATCCGCAGAGAGAATGGAAGGTGCGATGATCACCATGATTATTCGTCTGATGATATAAGGCAGGGCTTTATAAAACCAAACGATTCTTCTGGATAGATACTTAAACTGTTATTTTGTCAAAATGGTATTCTGACAGCGTAGACTTTTATAGGTGAAGCGCTCTCGTCAGTCTTTGAACACCGATATGGTGCAGGCCGAACACCATCTTTTTTCCGTAGGCCTGCCCATCCCATCCTATTCCTTTTCTCTTCTCGGAGTGCTTCAGAGATAGTTAAATTATATAAAGAAAAGACCATATAGTCCTTTTGAATTCTGAAGAAGGTTGACAGATATGAAGGAATTAGAGAAAACAGCCTCTGTATGCCCCGCATGTTTCCAAGACGGAAAAATCCATAAGATAGATGCAAAGATCATTGAGGACGATGGAAAAGTCTGGATTACGAAAACATGTGATGAACATGGTGATTTTAAAGACATTTACTTCGGTGATGTTGCCTTATATGAACGATGGATGAAATTCGGAAAACGCGGGGATGCAATGCCTGATGTGAAAACATCAGTGTTTGATGATCCTCTACTGTATCCAGAGCATCGATCGCAAAGTGTACTGACAAATTTGTTAGTGACGAACCGATGCAACCTTCGGTGTGGATATTGTTTCATGAATGCTGGTGCATCTGGGTATGTCTATGAGCCTTCCCTTGATGAGATTAAACAGATGTTAGAACAAGCCCGTAATGAACGACCTATGGGTTCGAAGGCAATTCAAATAACTGGAGGGGAACCGACCATCCGTGAGGACCTCTTTGAGATCATTCGATTAGCACGAGAAGCTGGTTTTTCACATATTCAGCTCAATTCGAATGGCATTAAACTTGCTGAGAGTGTGGAGTACTGTAAGAAACTAAAAGAAGCGAAAGTCAACACGGTCTACATGAGCTTTGATGGGGTCACCAAGGAAACAAACCCCTGGATAGATCAACTTACCCAGACGATTGAAAACTTCCGGGAAGCAAATCTGCGAGCGGTACTTGTCCCTGTTATCATTGGTGAGAAGAACCTTCATGAGACTGGGAAGATACTCCAGTTTGCGTTAGATCATATCGATATCGTCCGAGGAGTGAATTTTCAACCAGTCTCATTCTGTGGAAGGATCACAAAAATAAAGGATGAGAAACGGGAGAAACAACGCGTGGATTATGTCCGCATGATGGAGGTCATTGAGAAGGAGTTTCATGGTCAGATCACCAGGGATGATTTCTATCCTGTTCCTTTTGTCTATCCAATCTCTGAGTTAATTGAATCACTTAAAGGAGAGAAACAGGTGGAGTTCACTGCCCACCCGGGCTGTGGTGGTGCGACGTACATTTTCGTTGAGGACGGGAAACCATTGCCGATCACCAGGTTCATCGATGTGGAAGAGTTCATGAAATTTATCGATGAACAAGCGGCGATAAAAGGACCTTTGAAAAAGGTACGAGTTGCGGCCTCATTCCTCAAGAACGTGAATAAATTCGTTGATAAGGAGAAAGCACCGAAAGATTTTGATCTTAAAAAGATCTTGATTGATGCTGCCGTCGGGGGAAGCTATGATTCCTTGCGTGGATTCCATTATAAAAGCCTGTTTGTCGGTTCGATGTGGTTCATGGATACGTTTAACCTGAATCTGCATCGTCTCGAACGGTGTTGTATCCATTATACGACCGAGGAAGGCATCATCCCGTTCTGCTCCTATAATGGCCTTGGGTACGGCGACAGGATCCGTGAGAAACACTCGATTCCTATTAAGGAATGGGAGAAAAAAACTGGGCGGCCCATGCGCGATGACCTGTGGAAACAAGGTCCATTAACCTAGATATTCTCTCTGTTTCTTTCTTTTTTTTATCTTATAATCAATACGTTATTACTCCATGTTGCTATGTACAAAAATATATATATAGCGCAATCAAATATATAGTTACACAAACATTTGAAGAAAGCGGGGATAGTATTATGAGAACGTTGAAGTATAGAAGGAATAGTGTCGGAAAGGCTTGTGTTGTTATTGTAATCTTTTTTCTCTTACTCATACCAGGGTATGCTCTTGCAGGAACACCGAACTTATCAATGGACCCCACGCCTCATAAACCCGCATATCTCCAAATTAAAAGCGACCTTGTCGATGTCCAGGTTCCCCCTCGTTTCTCTCCTATGAACCCCGTTCCTCCTACGACAATGAATCTAGATATTACTGAATTATTACAACA
>DAYE01000118.1 GCA_002506745.1 Euryarchaeota archaeon UBA33 | reverse complement strand
CTCCAAGAAATGCACGTATGGAGGTTCGTAGGAAAGCGGCATGGTAATAGCGAGCGGATTTGACCATTCGCTGAGTTTCCCATGGGTATCCTTTGCGACGACCTTTATCTGATACGTTCCTTCGGCAGTATAGGTTTTTTTCGCAGAAACAGTCGCTCCGCTGTTCAAGGGTCCTACCCAGCTGCTAAATGAACCATCGCCCCAGTCGAACATGTACGAAACCTGATCGCCGTCTGGATCGGTCGTTGAGCTTGTGTAGGTATATTCAGTGTTAACCTTCCCAGAAGCAGTACCGCTAGGTGTTTGTGGTTTTACTGGTGGCTGTGAATTTTCACCAATCGCAAGTGTTGGATCACCAAACGCTTGCCATTCTTCAACTACTTTATATTCGATGCCGTCCATATTAGAGTGTATGTATCGATTCAGTGCCCTCGACCACATCTCTCCAAAGGTTGTCGCTTGATCAGTCTTATATGATTTGTAGGTGTCTAACCCTATTTTACCTATTGCACCTGATGTATATCCAGATCCAGGTATACCCCAGCCAAGTCCAGTGCATCCAAAAGTTCCAATCGCTCCCCCATTTGAGTTATACATGAACGCCCAATTGAAACAATTTGTATCGGCAGCGAATTTCGCAGTTTCGCATGCTACGACGGTCACAATCGGTAATTTATTACCATTCGATAGTGTTTGAATATCAGAGGATACAATTCCCCATGATGGGGTTGGCACCCATGTTCCAAAATCATCATGGGGGTGAGTCGCCCAGATTCCGGTGTTTCCATGTCCGGAGAAGTCAACAAAACCGCATCCGTTATTAATAGCACTTTTTATGTTTGCGACACCTGTTGGAGCCCAACCTGTTAATTTCCCATTGGTCACCCATTCTTTATCAGCGACAAAACCAGTCATAAGATCAATGACCTTTTGATTTGCAAATTCACCTTCGTTAACTGCACCACCGTCTGGGAAAGTATCACCACCGACGACGACAAGATTAGTGAACCAACTCTGCTGATATCCAGGTGTGTTTTCATAGGTTTTAATTTTGTTCACACAGGCGGTCACTTGACTGCCGCTTGTCGCAGGTAATCGTGCGAGATATACATCGGGGTGAAGGTCTACGGCATCGGTCTGACCTGACCAGTCATATTCTCCAAAAATATTGTTATTATTGGAATCCCAGCTGCTGAATCCCCCAGTTCCATTATAGATATCTGCGTAGTAAAGGTCACTGGAAAAAACCTCATCGTCAGGTTCAGTCCCATCAATATAGATATGTGTGTCTCGTACAGGAAGCTGGGTGCTCCCACTCCCAGCAGCACCTACTAAGAGAATGTTTCCAGTCAGCCAGGTTTCAATGGCTTTTTTTATGAAATATTTTATTTTCTCCTGGTTATCTCTTCCGGTCACTGGGAAATAGGTTCCTGCATAAATATCATCTAAACTGACGAATTTAGAGGTTATTCCTCTCCCGATCTTATGGGTAATCAAAGGAGCAATTTGTGCACTATATCCTGCAGGGCCGATCACGACGAGTTGATAATTATCACGAGCGGACGTCTGCGGAGAAGATGTGGTGTATTGAATCACAATATCTGTTTGTCCTGCATATTCGACTATTTTTTCCAATGGATGATATTGAATCGGGTATACATCGACGGTGACAATAATACTTAACTGTCCATCATAAAGCCCACATCCAACTGTATATCCAAACCAAGTCGATGGATAAACCTCGGTTCCATAGTTTATCGGCTCTTGCTTATTTGATTGGGTGGTTTGCCCGATAATGGCATATTGAGGAGTTGGTTGTATGTCCTTTGAGAGGGTTTGTGTTTGAATGTCTCGAGGTGTGACAGTCACGCTTTGAATCGTTGTTCCAAACGGGTATGTGTAGGTCTCTGTATAGCTTGGGAGCAATGGTTTATTTTGTTTCATTAAAAACGAGTTTGCTTCGTTCAAAGCGACAGAGACGAAGGTGTCTCCGTTTTGTATGGTTGGTTCTGAAAATCTTACGGTTACTTTTTCAAATGTGTTTCCTGTGACAGGTTGTGCAACAGCTCCAAGTCCACTGAGGACTACTATTCCTATAATACATAGCGGAGTAAATTTCTTCATAAATTATTCCCCTTATATATAGCATATGTGCTTCCTATATATATTGTTTTTGTGATTTTATAAAGATACGTGATATCTACCCTTCTATTTTTTTTATAGAGAAAGAACAGAAGACAGATAATCATGGAGTATACTTTTATTCCAATTGTACATCACCTTTAAATATAGTGATTAAACTGATGGAATTTTGGGATTTTTTATAGTTCTTATCATTGAAAAGTTAGAAAAAGAATAGTATTTCTTCGACTATTTTTTATCTTTAAAAAAGAAATATGCATTTTCAATGGTCCCATGCTGTTTCATCAGATTAAAGACAGTGTCGTGGACGACGACGTTTCCATTCATCAAGAAATAGACGGAGTCTGCAACATGTTCGACAAGCTGTGTCGAATGAGTCGCAAGGACAGTCGTTCCTTTCCTTTTTTTAATAAAATCCTGTATTGTTCTTGATGCGAGTGGGTCGAGACCATAGACTGGTTCATCGAGAAGAAGGTTTTGTGGTTGGTGCATGATCGCAGAAAGCAAAGAGATTTTTTGCTTCATCCCCTTCGAATACCCACCAAGCTCATAATCCAAAGAGGTATCAATCCCGATCATCTGAGATAAGTCAGTGATGATGCGTTCCGCATTTTGGAGCTTCCGTAATGAGGCAATGTAAAAAAGAAATTCCCGTCCCGTGATACGGTCATACAGCTCAGGCATTTCAGGAAGGTACCCAAGTCGTTGCCGTGTGAGAAGCGACTGCGTTATAATCGAATAAGAATCAATCATCACAACACCAGAATCATAGGGCAAAATCCCTGCGATGATCTTCAGAAGTGTGCTTTTTCCAGCACCGTTCTCTCCCATGATAGCGATGACTTTCACATCATCGAACTGTAACGACACGTTATTGAGTGCAGTTATTTTCCCATACCGTTTGGTGAGGTTCAGAACTGAAATCATTGTACGAGTTGTGAGAAAGAAAAAGGGGTTAATAAGACATCTGATGTCTACAGGTTAGTACTGTTTTGTCTTCTCTGAAGTTGACTTTTGCATATTCACGATGATGAGACCAGCAATAACTATTCCGCCCCCTAGAATAAACAGCCATGTGACTGGTTCCTGAAAGAGAAAATAACTGATGATCGTCGAGAGAACAGGGATAAAATAAAGAAATACGCTTACCTCTGAAGCTGTCTTTATCTCTAAAGCGACATACCACAGGATATATCCTATCACTGTTGGAAAAAGAGCTAAAAAGAGAACCGCCCCCAATCCATTCCATGATAACAATGTTGCCTCTGTTATCAACGATGATGACAGAAATGGTAACAGACCAAGGCTTCCAAAAAGAAAAGCATAAACAGTGAGCGAAAGAGCTGAGTATCGCTGTAAGAGTTTTTTGCCTGCGATGGTGTATCCTGCTCCGACAAGCGCAGAGATTAATACCGCTAACGCGGCAGAAAGATAGGTAACCTCAAACGGATTTCCTGAAGTACCGGTCAGGGCGATAATCACCACACCAGAAAGTGACATCGGGATACCAATCGCGATTTTCTTGGTCACCTTCTCCTTCAAAAGAAGCGTGGCGAAAATCACGGTAAACACAGGGATAGTCGCAATGATGAGACTGGCCACAGCAGGCGAGATGTACAATTCACCATAGTTCAACCCAAGGTGATACACAACCAGGCCAAAGAACCCTAACAAAAAAATTGGTAAAATGTCTTTTTTTTGAATCGGGGAGAATTTCTTTGGAAAAACTACGAGAAACACCAGGAAAACACCACAAGTCGTAAACAGACGCAGGATGGTAAGATTTATCGGACTAAGCTCTTTTAATCCGATTTTTATAAAGGGAAACGCGAACGCCCAGAAGATGATAGGAAGAAGCATAATCAAATAAAAATATTTTTTTGCAAACGATTTTTTTGTATCGTCGTTTGATGTCATAGATTCTAGAGGACAAAAGAAATCAGTTATTTAAAAGCATTGAGGATTTTACCACTGCTCGTGATGTACAATTTCATCAAGGGTTTTTCTTTTATTGGATTTGAGAAGTGTTTTGGTGATTTGTTCGGTGATCCCTTTTTTGTCCACTAGGTACCCCAGGGGGGTGAGCGCGACAATGCGTATTCGTTTCGGGACTTCAAGTAGTTCTTTGAGTTTCTCTTCGTTAAACTCTGCAACCCAGCAGGTTCCTAATCCAAGATTTGTCGCTGCAAGTATGATATGTTCTAATGCTATTGAGACATCCACCGTATAGTATTCAATAGAATTAACGGTACCACTATCTGTAGGATCAGCACATGCAACGATAAGCACTGGTGTTGTTTTAAGCCAGCGGTTGATAATGGTTGTTTTTGCAATCTGTTCGATTGTTACTTTGTTTTGAATGACGATAAACCGCCAGCATTGTTTATTCGCGCTGGATGGCGCAAGACGTGCGCACTCGAGTACATAGATGATTTTCTCTTCCTCGACTTGTTTCTCACTGTATTCACGAACGCTCGTCCTGGCTTTGATCACATCGATAAACTCCATCATTTCACCTCGGCTGGTTTTTTTAGGGGGTAATGTGGTGGTGTTATAAAAGGTGTTTTCTATGGGAAGGGATGTTTTTATAAACAAGACACCGTTATAAAATGGGAATGGAAATGGGGGAAATGTATGTTGAAGACCTATGTGATATGGTGGCATAGTAAATTTATTGATGAGATTAACATGGAGACTATAACGATTGCTGAGATCGTTGAGAAAACACATAAAACCATCGAACATCTGAAGAAGTTAGAGAAATTAGAGTCGAAAGGAAGGATCAAAGTAAAGTCAACCGGGTCACTGAACCCTATCTACTTAGAAATCCTTGATCCTTCTGTTGAATCTGAGGTGGCGAGTAATCAGCTGGTTGAAGCATTGGTCGAATGAATCAATGATTGCAAAAAAAAATAGGAGACCAGCGGTTCGCTGGTTATCCAATGATTGTATCGTTTCTGGATTTTTATGAGTTATGATTTTGATAGAGAGCCAAGAGATTGCTTCAGCCTGATCGACGTTGGAGGATCCGAGAAAGCAGTGAGCCTCCAAGTCCAATCTTATCAGCGTTGACATTCCCAATGAAGGTAAACGACCCAATCGCGAATTTATGGAACAGACCAAACTTGGTCAGTGTCGTCGGCCCAAAGAGTCTACCACCAGTACAGTGTTTGAATTGGAGGTTCCCTTTCCGCATCTGAAACGGGCCAACGGTTTTATAGTGAGCGCTAAGCGCGTAGAACGAGACACTGAAACGTGACTCTTGAACGTTGTAGAATATTCCTACTACCGTGGTATGCAGCACCAGTCGTGACGCGACCGCTATCCCTGCAAGGATCCAAGGGAGAGGATG
>DAYE01000088.1 GCA_002506745.1 Euryarchaeota archaeon UBA33 | reverse complement strand
ATGGGTTGCGAGCCTATGGCATAAAAAGGAAAGCAGTAATCATTCTAGTGATCCTGCCATTTCTCCTAATCAGCCTGAACTGTATTGAGGGATCCCCACAATCCACCCTGACATCTCCTTCCCATGTGTCACTTGGTGATTCAATCCTCATCGCTGGAATGTTCCATTATTTTGATGTCACCTTACCCGAGGATCATACAAAACTCTGCATCATCGCCTACAATGGAGATACTGAACCTGGTCTCCAAGAACGATCTGAGAAAAACTATTATCAATGGGAATACGACAATGGAAACTGGAGAGATGCCAGTGGATATGACAGCACCTATTTAGATCCGTCTTTCTGCTCAAAGAAAAACACCACCTATGAATTTTATCTGAGCATCTCGCAAAAAGCTAACCCTGGGAGTTGGACCATAAAGGTACTCGTGGATGACTCAGAGATCTCCACTCTTTCTATTCAGGTCGTCATTGGTGATTTCTGCCTGTTTTTCTCTTCAATTATTGGAGTCTTTGAACCTGCGATGAAGCACAGGACCTTGTCTACTACAGATGAATTACGTTGCTCTTCTTTCCAAAAAAAACTAAAAACTTCTGAAACTGATATCGAAAAACAAATCGATAGAATCCTTCAAAGGCAACTATGCGAATCTCCCCAAAAAGATGCTATCTTGTTTAAGCAAGATTCGTTCAATCCCGTGGATGAATCTGAACAAACTCAGGAATCGATTCGATCAACGATTTCTCAACATCCACGAACAACGTTACGAGAATTAAACCATGAGCCGATGAAAAATGTTTTTATTAAGAAAAAAGGGATGGGAGGCGCTGGTCTTTGGGCTAAGGACTCTGAAGGTCTGAAGCGGTTTTTTATCATTATCATCATCATGATTCTCTTATGTTCTGGGTCAATAATACCTATGGTTGCATTGATGGGGAACATCAATCTTCCTTTTGATAATACGATTATGAAAAACAGAGGTTTTGATACCGAGGGAATTGTTGATTTCAAGGGAGTTTGTTCTACTCAGGGGCAGGAGAATACGACGGTGGTCAGCGAATGTGTCATCTCAGTAGATGAACCCTGTGTTTTTGAACCGGTAACGCAGATTGAAATAGGCAAACCAGTTGAGTGGAAACAGAGTTTCGATGTTGAAAATAATTTTACGGTGAATATTTCTAGTTCTGCGTATAATATATCAGTAGATAACGTGGTTTCTAAGAATGATGTTATTGTAGTTGAAAATGTGAGTAAAAGTCTTCAGGAGTATAATCTTGAGAAAGGAAAAGATGCTCTTGCAAAAGAAATCAAAGCGTTGTTGCAGAGTATTAAGAGTGGTTCTAATGAAGCATCATCTCAGCAGGAACTGTATCAGTTGTATGGGATGTTAAAAGACAACGTCTCATTTGCGGAAATACTCCTTGAAACCTATGACGACATAGAGCGTTATATCGATCAATTTATTTTGGAGGATGCCAAAGCTCAGTTGATTCTATCAAATGTTTCTGGTGAGGTTGAAGTAACATATTTTACTGAAGCACCTAAAGTTCTTGAAAATATCATTGATGATTCTCGGAAACAGATAATGGTGTATTCTGATATGCATTATGAGAATGTCTTGACCTATACTTCTATTGTTGAAAGTCCTCAAAATACTGTGAAGCTTTACTCCATTGTGAATGGATCATATGTGCTTATGAGGAATGCAACCTATGTTGATACAAACGGTAACGGTTTCATTGATAAGATAGAATGGATCATTGCAAATCTGAGCAATCAGACCTTTGAAATTGTCATTATAAAGGCGGAGCATCTGAATGAAAATAGGGAATTTGTCTCCGATATATATGATGAGGTGTATAGAAGAGATGGTATCTGGTCTGAGCCTATTTACCATCATGAATATGTGAGAGTGACCTTTGAAAGTAATTTAACGAAAAATAATGATATCACGTTCTATGTGAGAAATCCTCAGGGTCTTGATACGATCGTGGAGGTGTATTATTATGATTCTGATGAGAAAATCACTGAGTTTCCAATCATTGGCGAGGAGGGTTTTTATACGGTGTATCTTACAGCGATGACTGGTCAACATCGAACGTTTGATTTAAGGATAAAGAATCTAGATAATAACATTTCTGCGTATTTGGAGTTCGACTACATCGTAGATCCAACAGGATGGGTCTCACCAACAGGAAATGCTGATCCGAGCGGTCAGTGGACGACAGAAACAAACGCATATGATGATAATACGGGTACTTATGCCTCCCATACTGGGTCTGGCGGATGGGGAGGATTTTTAGAGTTAAGCCTTAGCAGTCCAATCTATTGTAATCGGGTACGAGTTTTTTCTGATTTTGGATATGGGGTTGTTGACCGAGTTGATGTAGATATCTACAATAGTACAAATTGGATAGATAAGTTTAATGGTACTATCAGCGATGCGACCTGGACTCAATTATCATTCAGTTTTGAAACAAACGTGACCAAAGCTCGTTTTCGATATCACTATTTGGTAGGTGGATGGTCCTTCTGGTTATATGAATTTGATTTCTGGCAAGGGCAACTTCTAACATTACCAAGTGGAACTACTCTTAATGCGACATCACTTGATGAATCCACTGTGATTTTGAATGGAAATGTCTCCGATGATGGTGGGGAGCCTTGTGAATATCGGTTCCAATATGGCTCAACTACCTCTTATGGAAATAATACGACATGGGGAGGTAGCGAAACAAAAGATTCGAATTACGGGACAATGATCCATAATCTCATTCTTTTCAATACGTATCAGTATCGAGTTCAGGTTCGTA
Organism: Euryarchaeota archaeon UBA33; assembly: GCA_002506745.1. GTDB lineage: Archaea > Thermoplasmatota > E2 > DHVEG-1 > DHVEG-1 > SM1-50. Next base: position 2,410 of record DAYE01000088.1, on the reverse strand, counting down.
ATAGTGTTGGTACTGTAAATGGTTCAAACAAAAATTTCATAACAGCTTTACCATCGCTAGGGTGGGTGACTCCTACCAGCCACTATGATGCTAATTCCCAGTGGAGCAATGAAAACAATGCGTATGATGATGATACCGATTCTTATACGCGATCTGTTCATGAGGTCAATGATCCAGATGGACAATGGAGTTTCTTCATTTATATGAATCACAGTGTCTTACTTTGTGATAAAGTTCGTTTTTACGCCAGAGGTTTAACCGGAGATGCAGTGACCATCGATTCAGCTGATCTCGATGTCAAACGAGACGGAGTTTGGGTTGATGTCTTCCAGGGTTCATTTTCTGATAAACAATGGGTGGAGAAAAATTTTACCAAGGGGGGTGTGGATTCAGCACGGATGAGATTTCAAGTCAGTGTAAACAATGGTGGCCTGTATTATGAATTGTATGAGTTTGATTTTAATAAATCATCAGGACCGGTACCAACCATAACCAATCCAGGTCCCGCTAATGGAAGCGTGGGTATTACTATTAGACCGCAGATGAATATCACCGTGAACAATCCTGACGGAGACAGCATGACGCTCAGATGGTACAGTAACAGTAGCGGTTCCTGGCAGCTCTTTGGCACAAACAGTACTATTAGTAATGGGACGTTCCATCAACGGAACAATAATTTTAGCACAAATAATACGAAGTATTGGTGGAAAGTGGTTGTCACCGATGGAACTGATACAAATACCTCATGGTATTATTTTGCGACACGGGATACGAATAAACCGACTTCTTCTGTTACCACCATCTCACCCTACTGGAAAACGACAGCGCCATTAACAATTACTGCAACAGCATCAGATACTGGGTGGAGTGGACTGAAGAATGTGACGTTGTTTTATCGGTATCGGGCGACGAATGCATCAAGTTGGGGCGGTAATGTGAGTTTTGGTGTGGATACGGATCCATGGGTCACCTGTAGTTGGAGCTTTACATTCTCGAATGGTTTAGGTCATTATCAGTTCTATAGTATTGCGAAGGATAATGCGACAAACGTGGAGTCAGCTCCGGGGAGTGCTGATACACAATGTGGGTATGATACTTCAACCCCCTCATCACAGGTTAATTCTATTTCACCGTATAACGTCACGGTATCACCCTTTTTAATTAATGCAACCGCAAGCGATGATACAAAAAATGTGACGCTTTGGTATAAATATTCGACCCAAAACACAAGCTGGTGGAACTCCTACATGTATAGAAAACAGATCACTGTCACAAATAGAAACGCCAGTATCCTTGTTAAAGATTACTCAATTAATTTCACTTTCGATCATTCTTCTTTAGTCACTGCAGGAAAATCTCTTGCAAATGGAAATGACGTGCGAATCGCATATTTCAATGGCTCTTCCTATGTTGAACTTGATCGTATTAATACGACTGCGTTTAATTCTGCTACGACAAAATTGTGGTTTAAACTACAAAGTAATATCGCAGCGAGTGGATCAGATAGTAATTATTATGTATTTTATGACAATCCATCGGCAGCAAATCCACCGCAAAACGAATCAAGGGTATATCTATGGTTTGATAACTTCAATCGGGCAAATAAAGCAGACATAACAACAGAGACGGCTTATAGGAAAACCAATGGGGGGACATGGGCGATAGAAAACCAGAAGCTCAAAAATACTGGCGCTGCTGGGGATCCCAATAAATTGATTGTACGGGCGTTAGGTAACCTGAGCCAAGACGTTGACATGCAAGTAAAGATAAATGTCACGACCTGGGCTGGTGATGCTGATACTGCAAGGATGGGTTTATCTTGTTGTATGAACACGGCAAACGGCGAGGGTTATTGTGCATTGTTTCACCAAACACATAGTCGATTTGATTTTTTAAATGATCTTCGGTCTTGGGGTACTTCTTCTGCAGTTTCTTGGTCGAACAATAAATGGTATAATATGGAATTTCGCGTAGTCAACCCCAGTGCACGGACTGGGCTGGGGAAGGTTTGGTTAGTAGGTGCAAACGAACTAACAACCTGGAACAACACAGGGAACTTTGGAACAGGGGCCGCCCGGACCCGTGGTCAAGTAGGTCTTGGTGGGTCTCGACAGGCTGATGTGACCTATTTTGATGATTTTAAGATTCGCTATGTTCTCCCAAATGAGCCGCAATGTACACTGGGAACTGAAACGTTAAATGGGTGGATACGATGGAACAATGCAAGCAACCCGGACACCAGTTATCTCTGGAGTTGGAACTTCAACTTTCCAAATGGCGATGGGTACTATTGGTTTTATTCTATAGCGGTTGACTTAAACGCAAGTACAGAAAGTCCTCCCCATACCGCAGATACCCGATGTCATTACGTACAAGCTTTCGCACCAGTGATTAACAGTTATGATCTACG
>DAYE01000093.1:7344-9198 GCA_002506745.1 Euryarchaeota archaeon UBA33 | reverse complement strand
GTGGCTGCAGCGAAAAACAACCTCGCTGTGATTCTCACAGAACAAGTCTATACCGATAAGCGCGGTGAAATACGGCCGTTTACCAATCGAGATACGAGGGCGACGGCAAAGACAGTCCTACGCTTCGAGCGGATAGGCACGGAGGAGCGCGAGGCGACACTCATGAAACACCGTTCACAACCCGTCGGGAAAAAAGCGTGTTTCCGGATCCGCACCGCAGGGTTGGAATAACGCAACAACAAGGAAAAAAGGGATTATGGTCTAGGCACCTCAGGGCCGATCGTAAGAAATCCTTCTGGGTTGTTTTGATTTGCATACTCGGTAGCGATATACCCGTCGCTCAACGCCGTATTAGCAATATGGAACTCATCGAGTGTACCATCAAGAGGATACGGAAGATTCGGATTATTTGATAGCCCCATTTTCAAATCATTGGTGGGGTCAGTCTCCGTCCCTGATTTTGTTGTGGTTGCGTTGGCAAGGAGACCATCGCGATAGATTCGCAGGGTCGTCCCGTCGTAGTTNNTGCCAGGTTTGAGTATCCGGGACCGTCACTCGAAGCCCCATGAAATGACCTGGGGACCCGCCGTTTCCCATGTACATCCCGATTCTGTTCCACGAAGTATCTAATTCCCATGCGGTTCCTGAATCTTGGCTTGATATCCCTGAACATGATGCAAATATCACTCCCCAATTATTAGGATTGTCACATTTAAACCACGCAGATATCGTTTTTGATCCCACTGGGATGACGGGGTTCGTGAACTTGATGAAATCGTTTGTTCCGTCAAAATCCTGGCTTTTACCAATCTTACCATTGCTTTGTACAGGTTCGTTTGACCCGAGTTTTGTGCCTTTGTACTCATTGGAAGTGCTGTCAAGGATCGTCATCGGGGATGCGTCGTTCATGTGCCAGACCGCCTGGTAAAAGGGGTCCCAGGTTTTTTGTGGGTAGGATTGGTCGGTGCTGCTGGGGTTGCCGTAGTAGAGGTAAAAGGTTATATCCTGGTTTGAAGAGAGCAGGAGGATGTTGATCCAGGTGATGAGGGTCCCGGTGGCTGCGTCGAAGCTTTCGATTTCATGGTGGAGTTTCACGGCGGTACCGAGGTTGTCCATAAACAGGATGTCGTTGCCTGTGGTCTGTGCTTTCATGAGGTCTGGGTCGGTTGTGCTAAGCAACACGGTGAAGTTTTCGAAGTCACCTGCAACCTGGGTGTGGTCTATAGTGATTTGTTTTCGGTAGTGCCAGCCGTAGGTGAACGGGTTAAAAGGTGAAGGGTACCTGGTGGAGAACTGGTACACCTTGCGTGTCCAGTAGGTACCGTCTGTGACGTTGATGTACCAGCGGTAGGCAACGCCGTAGGATAGACCGCTTACGGTAACCGTGTAGGTTCCGTTGTGCACGCCGACTTTATGGTCTGAGCCGATGTTTGGGTAGGTCTGGACCGAGTATTCCATGGCGTCCCCTTGGCAGTCCGTAAGTCTAAATTGGAGTTTCGTGAGATTGATTGAGAGTTCTCGTATTCCGTTCGGTGGTGATGGGTTTGAGACAATGGGTGCGGCTGGCTCGGTGGTGAACATTGAGGTTTTTTCTGTGGTGTCCTTTCCGTCTGAGACGGAGATGTGCCAGGTGTAGTTGGTGAGGCTCTCTAGGCCGTTGATCGAGATGGAATAAACACCGCTTGATTTCAAGCCTCCGCTACCTGATCCTATGTCAGGCTCGGTGGTTACGGTGTAGCTCATGAGGTCTTTGTCTCTATCATAGATGCTGAAGCGCAACTCTGAGGTTGAAAGTTTTACCATTTGCTGTCCATCTGTTGGGTCATTCTGGGTGATCTCCGGCGGGTTGTTCGG
>DAYE01000093.1:0-7267 GCA_002506745.1 Euryarchaeota archaeon UBA33 | reverse complement strand
GTTGCAGAACCATTCTGAGGACCTTCCTTGCAGAGGAAGGATGCTGTTGGCTAAGGGACGTGTTCGTATGTCAGGTGGTTGAAGGAGGGTGTTGAGTTCCTGGGTGGATATGCCAGCGGGCAGCGCGTGTTTCTCTTCTAGAAGGGTGATGAATTGTTGTATATGTTGATTTGTTTGTTCGTTGTATGGGTGTGCTGTGAGTTCTTTTTTGAGTTGTTGGAACTGAGTGTTGATCGTTGTCGCATCCTGGGTCGAAATGATGGTGGCGTGTTTTTCTAGTTTTGTTTTTTCGAACAGGTAGAAGGTGATTGTCATGGTTTTTTCTGATGTCGGCTGTGCTGGTATCTCGATGGTTTGGTCGTTAGTAGGCAGTGAGCTGCTTCCTGAAAACACAGGCATAACGCTGGTTGAGACGAATAGGATGACGATGGCTAAAATGATATCTTTTTTCAGAATAGCTCCTCTCATGTACTTTCCCCTTTATTTGGTATAGTTTTTAGTAGTGGGTTATCATATTAATACTTTATGTTATGATAATCACAATATATCTTTTTATTAAGTTTTTTTCGATTACGAATCTCAGATATTCTATTTCTACACTTTTAGATAAATATTTAATAATCGGTTCATCTTCTAATCTCCATGGAAAACGAGGGCATAGTATGAACAAGATATGTACAGGGGTAATCGTATTTGTGTTCCTTATCATCAGTTGCATTCCGGTCGAAAAAGGAGTGCCCATACTCAATGAACAACAACCGGTCCAGTCCAAGGCTTCTGACATGGTCTATTCACCGACACCGGATTGGGAGTCCGGCTCCCCGGATTACAGCACCGGTGGCGGACTGGTGGATCTGAATAACGACGGCTGGCTTGATCTCGTCGTATCAGATGGCAACGACATGTCGCAGGGCCATGTACGGGTCTACCTGAACGACGGTTCTGGTCATCTCCCGACCGAGGCAAGTTGGCAATCTTCGGATGTCGCATACAATGGTCATCTTGATGTCGCGGACATCAACGGTGACGGCTGGATGGATGTCGCTGTCTCATACCTCGGGACCGGTTCTTCGGTCGGGCCGATCGCTCGGGTGTACATGAATAATGGCGGTGTACTTTCATCTACCCCTGACTGGAACTCTAATATTATTGGATGTGCGTTCGGGGTGGATTTTGGTGATATGAACAATGACGGCAGACCAGACCTTGCGATCGCGACAGGCTGGTCGTACGACTCCTATCACTATCATACGTACGTATATCTGAACCTGGATGGCTCGTATGGGTCATCACCGAGTTGGCAGTCCCTTGACCAGAATATCTATATGAACGTCCTCTGGATTGATGTCGATGATGACGGCTGGCTCGATCTCACAGGTATCGGAGATAGTTGCCAGACGCAGATATACCGGAATCTCAACGGGGTGTTAGAGACCACCGCAAGCTGGTATACTTCGGACAGCGCCAATCAATTTGGCATCATGCTTACCGCTGGTGATGTGACCGGTGATGGCATCCGTGATCTATTCGCCACAGACAACACACAACTTGGTGGAGACGGATATTTCAAGCAATACACTGGTCTTTCTTCTGGTTTTTTTGAAACCACCCATTCCTGGGGATATTATGGTGACTATGGGTCCGCAGTCGCCCTTGCTGATGTGAATGGCGATGACACATTGGACCTTGCGACCGGAGCCTGGTGGTTCAGTACGAATCTTTTCCTGAACCAGGGCACAGGCTTTCCCACAACGCCCTCCTGGAGCTCTACGTATGAGACCGTCGTTGAGAAAATCGTGTTTGGCAATATCGGTCCATCCTTCTGTGAACAGGTGTACACCGAACAGTTCGCCCCCGCAGGCGATCGCAGGCTGTTTTACCTTCCTCATCGACAGATACAAGGAATCAATACCGTCATCTGCGATGGTCTTGCGTTGGAACCATCAGAGTACACCAGCAGTCGGGATGAGGGTTGGATAACGGTCAATACTGCGCCTCAAGATTCTCTCGATGTCACTTATCGTTACTCCGCATCACAGGACATGGCAGTTACCAACTGGGACCCAGATATCGGGAATTACTTATATTATAATAAAATGATAAATTACACGCTCCCTCAGTTCGATCACACAACATACATTGGCCCTGATTTACAATGCGAGGAGTCACTTTCCTGGGACGATATCACACCAGGGGCTACCGTCCAGGAATCTTTCACCGTATCAAACGGGGGTGATGCTGGTTCGCATCTCGACTGGGACGTCCTTTCATACCCTAGCTGGGGGACCTGGACGTTCACACCATCCTTCGGAACAGATCTTCCTGCCGGTGATTCCGTAACAGTACAGGTGAAGGTCGTCATACCCAACGAAGAAAACACACAATACCAGGGGACGATCACCCTCATCAACAGTCACAAGACCGCTGATTCCTGTGAAATCCCTGTGACATTAAAAACACCGTACAACCTACCGCAACAGACCAGGCTTTCTAAAGGTCCCATCGTTTTAGAACATCTTCGCAGCATTGCTTGTATTTTTCAAAAACCTCTTTGGTAAGGTCAATACGTGATTCCTTGACATCAAATCCAGCGGTCAAAAAAACAATCCGAGCCGTCACAACATCGGCGCTGCTGCCATGACGATAGGTGGGGTTTTTTAGTTTTCCTACAACTATGAACTGCCCGGTGCTGTCCCTAATAACACTCTTGGGTTCCTCGGTGGTCGCATGAAAGTCGTTAAAGCATTTTTCCAAGGTATTTTGTACTTCTTCAGGTATTTCTTTCATGGGACTTCCCATCCCGATTGTGTTCAGAATCGTAATTTTTTATTCTTTTTTAAACTCTTGTTTTTAGGATTTTGGTATCAGAACGGAAAAAAATTTTTATATCATTCAACTTAGTAATAGCATTAAAAAAACAATGACCCCTATGATTAGGCTCATGGTTCCTACAAAAAGAGCATTTTTCCGTATCTTTTTTTCTTCGTCGGTAAGCTCCGACCATGGTTTCTGTTGTATGTCTATTGCGATTTCAATAGCGATTCCTATTGCTGTGCCGATAGGGATGCCAATGACAAAGCCGACGACAAAATCACTCAATCTCTCTGCCCTGTACTAAAAATGGTCATAAGAATATATAATAGTTATGAGGAGAAAATTGGACAAACCACTATTTCCGAGGGATGTTTTATTTACTAATATCATAAAAATTACATTATTCTTTATTTACAAGTAATATCAAGATCTTACATATGAAAAAAAACAAATGAAGTCGCATTGTTTCCAATTCTTTTTTTTTTCGCACAAAAACTAGGTTTGTTCGATATTTTTCAGTACATCATCAATACGTTTTTGTAACGAGTAAATGATGAGCTCTCTAGTAGGGGCGAGCGTCCCTTGAGCGACCAACGACCATACGGTATGGGTTGGGCTTACATTCGGCATCGCATACACTCTGACGTCCTGGAGGTCATGCGATCCGTTCTGCGTTTTCACATAGACCCTCATGCTACAATTGGTGTTTTTCACATAGACAAGCCTGGTGAGTTCCCCAAAATACTCGTTTGTCAGGTTCTCATTATAGATCCATCCCTTGAGCTGCACGCCTTGGTAGTCATTGACGATTTCAAAATCCTCAAATGATTCATCCACAGATTCTTCATAACTGACCGCGTCAGTCTGGAACGTCGGCACATAAATGTGATCCCAATCAGCCTGATCATAGGGGGCTCCATTCGAACCAGTCGAGTAATCGAAGAGTTTTCTATCCTTCCACATCCATTGATAATTCATGATGCTATGATAATCATTCAGATATTGTTCGTACTCTTTCGCCGGCATGTTTGGATAGCGAAGGCCAACAGGAGTCATGATATCGACTCCAGGGTACTCCGAAGGTAGTAAACCTATGGAATGTCCTAGTTCATGTAAAATCTTTTTCGCTAACACGACTCGATGGTAACGAGGGGTTAATGCTACATATAATCTCCTTGCCTGACGAACGTTAGTACCGACATTAATCGTATCAAAAGAATTGTAACTTGGTGGAGAAATCCATCCGAGTTTATTCGCAATCACCACATATCGGAAGATGCCTTTTCGCGCATCAGCAAAATTATGATCATAAAAAGCCTTTATCTGCCCACCCACCACATCATCGATTTCTTCAATGAACGGCAGCATTTCACCACCTCCGTTCACCGGACCGTCATTCCACCCATCATCGATATATACCCACATACCATGCTGCGCTAAACGCTCGATAACCATCTGTTGGGACTCTTTCCAGAACACATGATCAATATCCCCCCAATTTTTTCTATTCATCCCATCAGTTTCAATATAGATATCTGGCTGAAAAGGATTGGCGAAATACTTCCGCATCTGATACTCCTCGATATTATCAAGTCCATCAACATCAGGGTCAAGGATCCTATGGTCATCCCACGCCCAGGGATCATAGCCCCATTTCCACTCCCAGCTGGTTGGGATCCCATCTGCATCAGGATCAAGCTCGCTATCATCGACCGTCGAATCTGTTCCTAGCACATTAACCTCAGTCCAATACGGGATGCCATCATGATCAAAATCAGATTGATACACGTTAAACCACACCTCATAATATTCACCAAGATAATGACCATAGCCGTCAGAATCCATCATAGTATCATCCCCAGACCAACGACCTGTACGAAAATCATACACCAACCGAATCGTTTCTTTCTCAACACTCGTCGTCTTCCGACCGAACAAGCCGGTTTTCACCTGCTCCATAAGAGAGATGCTGATATCAGATGTCTCATGCTCCTCACCAATGTAATAGTTCTGCTTCGTCTCCAGACCCAGGTTATCCCATGTGTCAAACGTCCCACTCGAGCCCAATCCGACATATCCAAGACTATCAGCAACCTTCCCGTCCACATCAATGATCCAATAAAAACTCGGAGTCTGCTTCCAACTCGTCCCCACCGTCAGCATCTTATCCATAAGACCACGATTACGGATTCGTAACACCTCAACAGTCAAGCCTTGAATAATATCAGGACTGATACGAGTATCATAAATCATTTTGGTTTCTTCTACAGCTACCTGTTTTTCCCCCAATTTCATAAAAACGAAGTACACAACGGCTCCTGCAAATACAAGAACCAATATCACCATAACAACAAGAATAAGCCGACCATTTTTTTTAACGGTAATCACCTCAATACTCCCATACATGCAATTTAATGTATTTATTTATAATTTGCGTGACAATATTAATAGGATTAAAGGAACTCTGGTATCCCATTTTAGAAAAAAACAGAACCTATTGCTACTCTAAGGTTAAGTTGGAAATAGGACCTATAAAATGGTAGATCATCCGGATTGTTATTTGATTCGCATAACAACTTGATATTCAAGATATGTTTTAAAGAATGAAAAATAAAAAATCAAGTGATTATTCGAGATATTCAATTTTATCTGAATTACAATATGGACAAAACAATATCTTTGGTTTACCATCAATTATATCTTTTGTCCGCTCTGTGTTTATATCCCTTAAAAAATTTCTTTTACAACTATTACAATGCCATGTCATTTTGTTACCTCCCTTACAATATAGTTTTGTTATTTCTTATTCTTATAATAACTTATCCTTTAATGGAAGTTATCAGTAATTGAAACTTGATCAACAAACGATGGTTCTAAAGATATGTTTTTAAGGAAGTAAAAGCTACAAAATAATAAGGTGGCGGTATAAGGTATGCTAAAATGTGAACATTGTGGTAAATCCTTTAAAACAAAAAGGGCGCTGCATATACACTATACAAAAGCGCACAATAAAGGATATGCCTAAATGACTCGGTTTAGAACGTTGAATCAAAAAGTAATTGAGTTATTCGATGAAAAAACAGGGGGCGTAATAAGAACAATCTGTTTCCAAAGTCCAAAAGAGTTTGACGAATTTGTAAAAGGTTTTAATGAAATGAGATACCCAGGTTATGGTTGGAGATATCGCGATAAAGGGCGAAAGAAAGGAAATAATGATCTTGTCAATCATTACCACAAAACATGAGTTCCCCCTTGAAGCGGGTACTCGAGCATCAGCAATGTTGAGATAATGCGTACAAGCCCTGAATCCATCGTTAATTTACAGGTATAATATAATCAATAAGTTGCTGTGATATCTCCTTTTGTTTTCTCCAGATATTTCTCTAAACACGAAGGACAAAAAGCAACAATTTCTAAGCCATTGCCACCTGTCGTATAATGAATGGTTACGTCATCCCCTTGAAAAATTTTAGCACATCGATTAAAAATATATTTCATTCTATTTCACTTCATTCTCCATTTTAGTTTATTATTCTCTACGTAGAAATTCGTCATATACACTATTTGTCTGCTATAGGGTCGCTCTTCATTCTTCGCGAGTTTTTTGATTAGTACGTTTTCTTGCTTGGTTAAAGAGATGTTCATTCGTATCCTTTTTTCCATATTTTACACAAACATGTAATAATTTTACATACTTATATGTCTATCTACACAATGATATATACTCGCTAGAGCTTACCGCCGTTATCCGATTAATTTCAGAAAGGATTGGTGAAATCAATGATTATGGATAGAGAATTTTCAAACGTTGAGAACGAGAGTAATAGAAATTTTCGAAAACGATATCACACATTTAACGAAGATTATTACACAACAAGATTTGAGAAGTGAATTGCTACCTTCAAATAAGGAACATCAAGAGAGTGATCAGAGACATGAAAGTAGCAATGATTGGCTGGGAATACCCACCGTTTACGGTAGGCGGTTTAGGTACCCATTGTTATGGACTTACGCGAAGTCTTTGTAATAAGGGTGTGAAAGTAGATTTTTATATGCCTCAAACGAAACATGGCGCGACGAGCGATAATCGTAATTTGGTTATAAAAGAGGTGGGGGAGACCACAGTTTTTCCTTATGATCGTCCTGAAAGCAAAGAAATTGCTGGTCAGTTTTTTGAAGCTGTTTCTCGCTATAATACATTNNCGTTGAAGGATCTGCTAGGCGTTCCTCTGGTTCTGACGGTTCATTCAACTGAGTATGATCGAAGTGGGTGGCTTCATCCCAATCAATGGTTCATTGATATTGAACGAGAAGGAATGGAAAAAGCTGATAGAATCATCGCCGTGAGCCAATTTACAAAAAGAACGATCATTGAAAAATACGGGATAGATCCTGATAAGGTTACTGTTATTTATAACGCAGTGTATCCAATTTCTGAGGGGGAGAAGCAGAA
>DAYE01000117.1 GCA_002506745.1 Euryarchaeota archaeon UBA33 | reverse complement strand
GGGCTTTATAGTCATACTCCGTAATCCCTCCAGCGGCTTCATGCTAACACGTGTCATTTTTAATTTTTATTATTTTTTCTTACATTTATCTGAACTATTTTTCCCTATTGAAAAAAACGAAAAAACAATCCCGCACGGGGCTCCATGAGTATAAGTTCAAAGCCCTTAATCCTTTTCAAGGAATGGATATTTATAGTCGGTCGGAGGCAGTAAATTTTCTTTAATTGTTCGTGGACTTACCCAGGATAACAAATTAAGATATGAACCAGATTTATCATTCGTCCCAGAGCATCGTGCACCGCCAAAGGGTTGTTGGCCAACAACCGCACCAGTCGGTTTATCATTGATATAAAAGTTACCAGCGGCATGACGTAAGATTTTTGTTGCAGTTATAACTGCTTGGCGATCCTTTGAAAATATCGAACCTGTCAATGCGTACGGTGATGTTTGGTCACAGATGTGAAGTGTTTCCTCAAACAGTTCATCTTTGTAAACATACACAGTAAGTACTGGTCCGAAGATCTCCTCTTCCATGGTGACGAAGTGAGGATTGCTCGTCTCTATTATCGTTGGTTCGATGAAATATCCCTTGGAGCTATCAGTTTTTCCACCACATACTATCTTTGCCTCTTTGGAACAGCGAGCTTTCTCGATATATTCCCAAATTGTATCAAAGGCGGGTTTGTCAATGACCGCATTAATGAAATTGGTGAAATCCTCAACACCCCCTATCTTGATTTCCTTTATCATATTTAGAACGAGAGATTTGACAGACGCCCAAAGCGAAGCAGGTATGTAAACCCGGGATGCAGCTGAGCATTTCTGCCCTTGATATTCAAACGCTCCGCGAACCATTGCGGTAGCAACTGCCGCTGCATCGGCAGAGGGGTGCACAAAGATAAAGTCTTTACCACCGGTCTCCCCGACAAGCTTTGGATAGTTATCGTAGGTGTGAAGGTTATCGCTGATGGTCTTCCAGAACTGGCTGAACACCGGTGTTGAGCCTGTGAAATGGATACCTGCGAGCCGCTTGTCTTTTAAAACGATATTTCCGATGAGTTCACCGGAACCCGGGAGAAAATTAATGACACCATCTGGAAACCCTGCCTCCATGAAAATCTCCATGAGGATGTTGTTTGAGAGAAGCGACGTTGACGCAGGTTTCCAGACGACGACGTTGCCCATGATGGCGGGTGCTGCGGGGAGGTTCCCTGCGATCGCAGTGAAGTTAAACGGTGTTACTGCAAAGATAAATCCTTCAAGTGGACGATATTCAAGTCTGTTCAATGTCCCGGGTGAGGCATCAGGCTGATCAGAGTAAATCTTCTGCATATAATGCGCGTTGAACCGCAGGAAATCAATGGTTTCGCAGGCGGCATCAATCTCTGCTTGATATGCGTTCTTACTTTGACCAAGCATCGTCGCAGCATTGAGTAAGAAACGATATTTCTTCGAAATGAGTTCTGCTGCTTTCAATGAGATGGATGCACGTTCCTCCCAGGGGAAATCCTCCCACACGGTCTTTACAGCCATCGCACTTTCGACTGCTTCATGGACAATTTCTGCGGTGACTTTATGATACGTTGCTAAAACTTGTTTATGGTTATGCGGCATCACAACCTTGCCGAGATTACCGGTGGATATTTTTCTTCCACCAACAATCGGCATTATTTCGATCTTCTTTTTTTGAATCTCTTTTATTGCTTGAAGAAGGGATTTTCGTTCATCGCTACCGGGAGCATATTGGTAAGTTGGTTCGTTGGATGGTTTTGGTATATGTATGATTGTTTCGTTCATTTTGATCACCAATTGGCATAGGCATACAAAATAAGTATATAATTACTCTGTTACATCCGAATTTCTAAGGATATGTTTTTAAGGGAATACAATAATAATGACCTTGATAGAAAACTAGGAAAACAGCATGAAAAAAAATACCATCATAGTCCTTCTCATTCACCTTGTGGTGATTGTCTGTTTGGTCAGCGGTTGCCTCGAACAAAAAACAACCACCGTATACAATCAATCACCGACCGCGTACATTGCAACAAACATCACACGAGGAAAAACTCCACTTAACATCTCCTTCAGTGGGTTCGGAGCGGACGCCGATGGCACGATCACCAACTACCACTGGGAGTTTGGCGACGGAGCGACAAGCACAGAACAAAACCCGATACACACATACATACAACCAGGAACCTACACGGTTACCTTAACGGTGATCGACAACGATAATGCGACAGGAACAGATACCATCTCGATCACGGTCTTAAAAAACAATAAACCGACTGTAGCGATAACAGCATCAACCGTTAGAGGCGATGCACCACTCGCCGTATACTTCATAGGACAAGCAACAGATAGCGACGGAACAATCACGAACTACTCATGGGATTTCGGAGATGGAAACACATCAACAAAACAAAACCTCTTATATGTTTTTAACAGGAACGGGACGTACCCTGTCGTACTCACCGTGACTGATGACAACGGGGCAACAAATAGTAGCGCAGCGGTCATAACGGTCACACAACCTTCAGCCTCAGAAACAAATACGTCCCTCATTAACATAAACGGAAAAAACTATACCATCAATCAGTTATTTTCTCTGGGGACTCAACGCTCATATGTTTTCCTGAACTACACCGGGGTTGCACTGGATGATCTCATGATAAATCTCGGGATTCAAAACCCACAGCTTCGCCAATACACGTTTATCGGAGAGGATAATTACCAAGTAACCGTGAAATGGAAGAACCTAAAAGTCGGAGTACTCACCAGGGAGAGACGAGCGGTTTTCAGCAATTTAGCAAAAGGCGATTGGGTACGAAATGTTATCACAATTACAATACAGTAAAGTAATGATCTACAAAAAGAGTTTTAATAATCGCTTTCGTCGATGATTTTACGGCACTTTTACACTAATGGATTTCAATATTTGTGCATACACCAATAATTCTTATTCTCCCAGCAAGGGATTTTACTGCCCAAAGAACAGATCCCGGAGCAAACCCTTTAAACCCTTCCATATAAATTCGGGGGGAAATTTGGATAGATGGAACGCCGTTAATGATAATTAATGTCGCCCCACTAAAACCATATGAAACCCATCCAGAGGATGACTGAAACCAGAATGGACTGAGATGGAAATTTGAAGAGCATCCCATCAGCGTACTATGACCACCGGCAAACACCAGATAGATACCTGCGGATTTAGTAGAACGTTGTTCGTTATTTTCAGCACTGACAGATGCTAACGATGTAAAAATAATACATAAAAGAATCCCAGCAATGAGTCCTTTTCGTCTCCATTGTTGATTTTTCATTATTGCACCAGCAACAGATGATATTTTATTTTAATTTAAATATTTTGAACAGGATGATTTTCGGGTATAAATAAGATTGCTATTTTTCACATATAATTGATTATCAATGCTTTTATTTACCTGAAAAAGATACCTTATTCCAAAGCAAAATTGCAGCTGTTTTTTCCTATGGGCTTTATAGTCCTGCTCTGTAATCCCTCCAGCGGATCTCCCATCTTTTTTTTCCCGTTGGCGACATCTGAAGATGAAATCCTTAAGGTAAACATGTTAAATTGAGCTAAAAATCTTTATGATTTTTTTTAAAATTGGTTATAGATATTAAGGACTTTGCAACGCAAAGGAGATATAGCTAGAATTGTTTCGTACCATCTATTAATATGGGGGAGTTTTAACACATGGTTGAAATGAAAATCCAGTGCCCAAAATGTAAATATCAAATAAATGTCCAAGGAAAACCTCAAGAAAAAATCTCAATTACCTGCTCACAATGTAAAACACTTGGTACATTTACATTTCCAGCAGTAACGTCTCACACCGTAGCACACACTCTGAATGATATCGTTGTGGTCGAGCATCTACGGAAGCTGTATGGTAAGGATATAGTAGCCGTGGATGACATCTCATTCCGTGTTCACAGAGGCGAGATATTCGGTTTCCTTGGACCAAATGGTGCTGGGAAGAGCACCACGATTAAAATACTGACCACCTTATTGGAGAAAAGCTCAGGAAACG
>DAYE01000115.1 GCA_002506745.1 Euryarchaeota archaeon UBA33 | reverse complement strand
GCACTGGTCGATTACATCGCTGAGGAATTCAAGAAAAAACATGGTGTTGATCTGCGTAAAGAACCGAAAACGTTACAACGAGTGCTGGAAGCTGCGGAGACAGCAAAAATAGAATTATCGTCTACAACTCAAACCGATATCAACCTTCCGTATATCTATGTCGTCACCGGAGAACCAAAACATCTTGAAATAAAAATGACTCGAGCCAAACTTGAAGAAATCATCTCTCCGATTGTCCAGCGAAGCGAAAAACCCTGTCGCCAAGCATTACAAGATGCGAAACTAAAACCCGAAGATATCGATCACGTCGTGCTCGTTGGTGGTGTCACCCGCATGCAGATGGTACAGAAGAAAGTCGAGGAGATTTTCAAACAGAAACCAAAACGAGAAGTCGACCCGATGGAATGCGTCGCCATTGGTGCCGCGATCCAGGGCGGTGTCTTGTCCGGTGAGATTGATAAAGATATTGTCCTGCTCGATGTCACCCCATTGACCTTAAGTATCGAGACGCTAGGTGGCGTTGCGACACCATTGATTGACCGCAACACCACAGTACCCACACGGAAAAGTAAGGTGTTTTCCACCGCTGCGGATAACCAGACCAGTGTTGAGATCAACGTCCTGCAGGGAGAACGACCGATAGCTGCTGATAATAAGAGCCTCGGACGGTTCCATCTTGATGGAATCCTTCCTGCCCCACGTGGATTGCCTCAGATCGAGGTGTCCTTTGATATCGATGTGAACGGCATCATGAACGTGTCTGCAAAGGACTTGGGGACGGGAAAAGAACAGTCGATCCATATCACAGGTTCGACGAAACTGTCTGATTCTGAGATCGAGCGGATGCGCAAGGAAGCAAAGGAGCACGAAGAGGAAGATAAAAGACGTAAAGAGAAAATTGAGATCCGGAACACCGCTGATTCACTAGTGCAAAGTACAGAGAAAGCACTGGTGGAACTCAAGGATAAATTCACTAATGAAGATAAGCAGAGCCTTGAAAAAGCGTTGAAGGAGCTGCGTGAGGCACTCACCGGTGATGATACGGATATCATCAAAGAGAAAACCGATGCGCTGACGCAAGCGTTCCAGAAAGCATCCACCGCGATCTATCAACAAGCGGCACAGCAGTACCAACAACAACCAGGACAAGGCTCATCACAGGGTGATGCCTGGCANNGTTCCTCTCTTTTTATTCTTTAGCTAATGCCGTGAGGTCATCCACGGTCCATTTCTTTGTTTTTTCTTTAATGACCATTACCGTGCACGGGGCTGTTTTGAGTACTTCTTCGGAGACACTGCCCAGGAAGAACTTGTTGAAGCCTTTGCGTCCTTTGCTTGCCATCACGATCAGATCATCATCTTTGACGAATTTGACAATCTCTGCTGCGGGTGCACCAGCGGCGAGTTTCGTCGTGGTTGTTACTCCTTGTTCCTCGGTGATCTTTTTAACTTCTTCTATCGCAATGAGTTTTTCTTTTTCTATCTTATCTTCAAGCAGTTTTGACAGCATATACTGACGTGAGTCGTTTACAGAAATAATGGAGATTTCGACGTTGAGTAGTTTTGCAAAATACGCGCCTTGTTCTGCAGCGACCTTTGAAACCTCGGTTGTATCAACAGGTATGACAACTCGATTGATTGCTTTCATCCTACACCCTCAACAGTATTCTGAATCTGGCGAGACTCATTTAAATGTTTTGTACAGAATCACTCGTCAATCATGAGATGAAAGGAAAATCTTCTTTTTGTTTCGGAAACAATTGTACAGATTCCAGGAATCGTTTGTACAACAATGTGTTTTAAAGAAAACCAAGCAAAGAGTATTATAAGGAGTGAGCACGTATGTTGATGATCGTAGGTCAAGTCCAAAATGCCGCGGAGGCAGACGAAATAGAGCTAATCGCCAGGAACTTCATTGTTGCGAACCGGATGAAGGAGCTCGCGCGCCGCCTCAGAGAATGCTAATGCACCTTGTTTTCTTTTTAGTCTCTCCATTGCGCTTTCATCCAAGACTCCATGAATCGTTCTGAGAGGTCAGGCCTGGCTATTGCGATATCAGTTACGGTGATGATGCCAACGACTTTTTGAGATGAGATCACCGGGAGTTTCTTGATTTTATAATGTTTCATTGTCTCAAGAGCTTTTTCCACGGTATCTAATGCGCTGACGACTTTGATGTTCTGGGACATGATCTCGTAGACCTTTGTTTTTTCAGGGTTTCGCTGTTGACATATTGTTCGTTCTATCAGGTCTCGTTCGGTGACGATACCTGCGCAGGTTTCACCTTTTGTCACGACTAAACAGCCAACTTTCTTCTCCTTGTATATCATACATGCATCAAATACTGATGCATCAGCGTCAATGGTGATCACCTGTTTTGCCATGATCTCTTTTACTAGCATATCGTCCACATCATTTTTTCATTGTTAATTATCTGAGAGTATTTCGTCTCTCCGTTATATTCTTATCTTACCGTCTTATATCGGATGTCTGTGAAAATAAAATCGAGGAACGACATTCTGAACGATATCATTCGAGATGGGAAGAAACACCCGAAAGGATGGAACGCGGCGTTAGGGAAGGATTCTACTACATTTTCTCATGACTGCTATATCTCCCACCCGGACATTGGAATTTACCTGTTAAAGGAATATAACAAAAACCCCTTCGAGGTCAAGGGTGTAGGAACAAAACTTGCACGCCATATTGATGATGACATCGAAGAGCAAATGAGGAAAAAATCAGGGGATTTTGGCATCATCCAGGGCGATATTCGTAAGATTATTACAAACATCAACCGAGGGATACTCCCTGAACAAATCCTTACGAGTGCGATAAAGGGAGATGACCTGGGTTTGACTATTCCTGTGAGAGGACGCGCTTCTACCTCAAAGAACACATTTCAATCTCTCAAGAACACGTTTTCTCATCAGCAAAAGAAGCTTGAGACTTGTTTTGAAAAGATGGTTTCAGATGATGGACTCTATACATCCTATGAATAATGTTATTGGAGGAACTCCTGTATCTGTCCGGACGCTTTTTTTCGTTTCTCCTGCAGATCGTTAAGGAATTTTTCCATGTATTCTGCTGCACGTTTCTTACACATGCCGCACATCAGTTCTCCTTTCTTGCATGATTCATAGATATTTTTTAGCTCACTGTCATCCTCAATCAAATGATATAAAAATAACTCATAGATCATGCATTCATCTGGTTTTCCTCCAGATTTTTTCTGCTCCTCCAAGCTGACTGCTCCACCGGTTTTCGCATTCATGATCTTCTTTTTCGCCTCCTGCGGCGTGTCTGTGAGGAAGATGGCACTTTCTGGTTTTGATGAGGACATCTTATCCCCGGTCAACCCGGTGATGAACCGATGATAGGTAGAGGACGGTTGCAAAAACCCATAGCCTTGGAATGATGGTTCGATATGGGCGAGTGTCTCATCGATCCTTGTTATGTCTTTTTCTTGTGCGGTGTTGATATAAATCGCCTTGTACTCCGTAATGCGGGTGAGGTCAGTAAACAGGAGTTTTTTTAGGATATTCTCCGCAGCGTCTAAAAGCTCTTTGACATTCGTATCGACCTTGATGAACACACCGATCTTATTGTCCTTTGTGACCGTCACATTATAGAGTCGATGTGCTTGGGCGATATCCCGACTGAGTCGGATATGTGGGTCCTGATCAACACCAACAGGGACAAGTGTTGGTCGAATCCCTCCGTACTTCTCTAATTGAACATGGAGGATATCACCTGTTTGGACTAGGGGCGAGAAGATATGTGCCATGTTGGTTGATCCCTCGAACCCATAGGTTGCGACCATCTGGGACCAGTTCACCTTTTTTCCCAGGAGAAACGCGAGGTCTTTGACATCCTGATGTTTTGATTGGAAATACAGGTGGCATTTCTTAAGATCCATCCCCAGTGCGATGTAATTTGCGATATATTCGTTTATCGCAAGCTCTTTGGTCTGCTCAAGAGTAAATCCTCTTGTGGCGTACGCTTCGATGTCTGCGACTGCGATGAAGATATCAGCACCAAGACTCTGATAATACAACACCTCGTCGATGACCATCTTATGACCAAGGTGCATCCGTCCGGATGGCATCAGCCCGGTGAGGATCGCCCAGGGTTTCTTCTTCTGGATCGCATCATGGATAATGTCGAATCCTCGATGGCCGAACACCACGCCTCGTCGTAAGAGCCGTTGCGGATGTGGCAGGTCTTTCCAGAGATCTTCGGAGAATTCCTGTATCCCGAATTCATCACGTAATCGTGCGTAATCCTGATAGGTTGTTGAGCTCCATGGGTCTATCTTCATAAACGTTCAGGTTCCAAATCAGATATCCTTAGAAAAACTTACCGTTATCGGTAAAAGAGCAAAGAAAAGTAAGGGAGAGGAAAATAATGAAGATATAAGGTTTACTATTAAACAAATACTTTATATTATACGCTCTCTATTACTCTAGCAAGGGATACTACATTGGAGTCTTTTACATGAACCAGCATTGTTCGCTTTGCGGAACAAATCTTCTGCCTGCCGATGAAGAAGGCCTCTGTCATCTCTGCAAGATGTCCATTATCTTTAATGAGAACACCTTCCCCGAGGTTGACGACTGCGCCTCATAAAAACCATATTTTTTTTATAAGAAAACGCACGTTCTTGAACATAATTGTTATAAAACAGGATGCTATCGTCCTTCCTACCATCTATGAACCCTGAGTTACAGAAAATACTTACTCGTCAGCATTACGCGATCATCGGAAACCATTCTGGTGTGAAACTCTGCCATTGGATGAAACAAAGCCTGCTGTTCGGTAGACAATGCTACAAACAAACGTTCTATGGTATAAACTCACACCAATGCCTGCAGATGACCCCTGCCATCAGCCATTGTACCCAGATGTGTCTGTTCTGCTGGCGGCTCCAGAATTTCACGGAAAAAGAGTTACATGAACCTGACGACCCCGGGTATATCTTAGAGCACGCGATAGTGGCGCAAAGGAAGCTTCTCACCGGGTTCAAAGGAGACCCCCGCTGCGATCAGAAAAAATGGAAGGAGGCAAACGAACCAAACATGCTTGCCTGCTCGCTATCAGGAGAACCTACGCTTTACCCAAGGCTTGGGGAGTTTTTTGAGCTGTGTCATCAGAAAGGCATCACCACGTTCCTTGTCACCAATGGAACTATGCCTGAGGCGTTGGAAAAGATGTCTACCCTGCCAAGACAACTATTTGTCTCCGTAGTAGCTCCAACTGAAGAATTATACAAAAAAATCTGTGCACCGCTTGTTCCTAACGGCTGGGAGAAGATACAACAGACACTGGAACTTCTGCCCTCTCTTTCTACAAAAACAGTGATTCGTCATACCCTGGTTCATGACTGGAACATGGATGAGAAATATATCGATGCGTACGCGAAGCTTGACGCGAAGGCTTCACCGACGTTTATCGAACCAAAAGGCTATGTCTTTGTTGGTTCATCACGGAATCGGCTGCATTTCTCAAACATGCCACATCATGATCAGATCAGGAGTTTTGGGCAGAAACTCGCTGAGCAGCTTGGATACGAACAGATCATGGAAAAAGAAGACTCCTTGGTTGTGCTTCTCTCAGCACGGAATGCGAACAAAAAAGAAAAATAAAAAGAGGATAAAATTTTTTTAATATTTTCCGTGTAACTTGCGACGTTCCACTTTAACACCGTTTGGTGAAACGACCATTAGGTTGTTACCGATCCCTGCGACGTCACCACCGATATCATCGGTGATCCTCTTCAGTTCATTGGTGACTCGTTTCAGTAATATTTCCTGATCGGAAATCGCGGTGAAATCAAGGATCAGCACGTTTCCACCGTAAACGAAATCCGTTANNTGTGCGTCCGCATATTTCTCAAGATCGATATACCCATCTGTTGTTGCTGTTTTTTTCTCACCAAAAATTTTACTTGTTATTCCACTTGTTATTCCCATTCTGACACACTACTCCTATTTTTTTGCCCATATTCTAAAATATATGTCTCTTTAAAAGGATTTGGGTTGAAATATATTT
>DAYE01000063.1 GCA_002506745.1 Euryarchaeota archaeon UBA33 | reverse complement strand
GCAGAGCGAATCGGTCGCGCGGATCGCACTTTCAATGCTCTTGCTGATGGCGTTTCTATGGGTGACAAATACAATCGTCACGAGGCTAGCATAGGTTGATGATTTCACGGGTCTATCCCCCTTTCCGTCATGGTGTATCAGCTTGTGTATGTACGAAATTCTGTTTGGACTTTGATACCAGCCATGGTATCATTCAACTGAATGTGTTCTCGGGTTTTATAGATAACGATTATGTTCCGATATTCTATAAGACAAAAAAAAATGATTTCAACGTTAGGTACTCTCCTCGGTACACATAAACAAGAAAAAAATGGGGAGGCAGAAGAGTAGACCTATGGAGTGATGCTCCCATGGAACATGCAAAAGATGAAGAATCTAGTGAACATGCCTCTCAATGAATACGGGATACTGATCGGTCGCAGTTTGATGACCCCGTGGTGATAGCCGCTGATCCCTATGGTCGTGTAATGGACACGGACGGCAAAGAATTGAAGGGTCTGACCGCTATGGGTCACTCGTTTGAACAACACAGTCCCGCGCAAGATCGTCACATCAAGGATACTGGACGTTTTGGATTTTTCTTGTTGGGGAATGGTCATCCCGGCAGCGATTGGTATCGTTGCTAACAGCAACGCACACATCAATATTCCAATTATTTTCCTCGTCATACTTTTAAACCCCCATGAGATTTTCTCATATAATAGAGTGTTTCCCGCCTATATTAAATTTTCTAAATTTTAATTAAACGATTGTATAAAAATAAAGAGTGCATTTGTATGGGGTAGATGCCAAGCTATGCAGTGGGAGTGATACCCAAAGAATAAATATGGTGACCAGGAGAGTATACATCAGGGCGAATCACTGAAATCTGACAAAGAAAAATCGGGAGAAAAGAAGGGAAGAGCGATACCAAAACGAACGGTGTCTTTATATGATTCTTTATAAGGATAAATGCTGGTGATGACGGCAAAGATAAATACGGCATCCGTTGTTCAGGGTGTCGCGATGAAGATCCAACCGGAATGCGTACCATGTCTCCTGAAACGGATCCTGTTTGAGGCAGAGCTGAGCACGCCTGATAACAAACGCCGGACGAAGGCGCTGCGCATCGCATGCCAACTCCTTTCCGAGTTGTACAATCCTTCCGAGTGTAGTGCGACGATTGCAACCCAGGTACACCAAGCAGTGTACACGGCCTTGGGAGACGTCGACCCGTATGCATCGTTAAAGCAGACAAGCACCACGGTCGCCCAATCTCTCGTACCAAAAGTAACCAGCCTCGTTGCATGTTCCCCTGACCCATTACGGACGAGCATGGTTTGTGCCATCATCGGAAACGTGCTTGATTTCGGCATCGAAGGCTCCAGTATCCATCCTCGCATGCTTGAGCAGGTGTTTGACACGCTCTATGCAGAGGGGCTTGGGCATGATGAATACCCGCTGCTCAGGCGGCATCTTTCGAAGGCACGGCACCTTGTTCTTTGTACTGATAATTGTGGAGAGATAGTCTTTGATAAAGTAATGTGCAAGGAACTTAAAACATTCAAACCCGATTTGCATATCTCAGTGATCGTGAAAGATGAACCAGTGCTCAGCGATGCGACACAGCATGATGCTGATGCAATTAACTTTCATGAGGTGGTTGATGACGTGTACACGACCGGGTGCTTCTGTGTGGGCATCGATTTTGCAAAGCTACCCGAAGATGCGCGAACCGCACTGTCCCGGGCGGATCTCATCTTAAGTAAAGGGATGGCGAACTACGAATCATTCTGGGAAACATCATTTCGACCAGTGGCGTATCTCCTTAGAACAAAATGTGGGACGATTGCGCGTGCGATGAAGCTTCCCCAAAATATCAGCGTCATCAAGGCCTGCGAATAACAAAAAATGTATGAAAAACCCTTGTTATCGTTTCATCACTAATCGGTCATGGTTGAATTTTTTTTGTCATCCGTCCTTCCTTCAGGGTCAGGAACAAGAGGAATGCGACCACCCAGAGGACCACAATGAAGAGAATCGAGTAAATGTAACTGCCCCCAATCGATTTCACAGGGTCAATAATCGCGATAAGCAAAATGGATCCGACTTGTGAGAAAAACCAAAGGATCGAGGACGCTCGCCCCTCCATCCCGATGCCTGCAAGTCTGTTGGATATCTCAAGAACCAGCGGAAGCGCGGACATCAGGAAAAAACCGACGATCGCGCTCGTTATCACCAGCAACAGAACCGACTGGAACACTCCAATGAAATAAAACGCGACGGTACCAACAGCTAGATCCACGACGACGAGTATCTTAATTTTTTTTAGCCGGTCAGAAAGGGCTGGTATTGCAATGGAACCGATGATACCGCCGATGATCATCACTCCTCCGACGATGCCTGCATCGTCAGCGCCGATTCCATGTAGGGACTTCAGCATAATCTCCAGCCATGTCAGAATCGCAGTGAACCCACCGACGCAGACAAAAAAACCGTATTCGAGGACAGCAAAATCTTTTCGTTTTGATAACGTCCAAAGATCGGATAATGCAAAACCTGCGCTTCCTTCACTTGGACTCACGATGGCTCCCTCACGCGCTAGCACAAAGAAGAGGGTCGCACCAATGCAACATAAGACGGCCAAAATGGTCAATACAATGGTGATATTGTACGTAAAGTATAGCGTAGGGATAAGAACGAGGGCAAGCATCATCCCAAGGAACAGTCCGATCGTTCCCAGTCCAGTGGCAAGTCCTTGTTCTTTCTCGGGAAACCATGAAACAGCAAGCTTTGTGATGCTGCCGAAAATAACTGGCTGGGAAACGGCGGTGCCAATCTGAGCGATTAATAGCAGGGTGAAATTGTAGGTGGTGAAGGTCGAAAAAATTCGTAGCACAGAAAAGACTGCGAGAAAGACGGCAGCGACTCTGACGCTGACGGTGAAGCCTTTTTTGTCGATGAAGATCCCCACAGGGATAGCAAGGATCACGAAAATCACAGGCCAGACGAGGGAGAGGAGCGAGACATCAAAGGCGGTCACGTTGTAGAGCTGGGCAACCTCGGAAGATATCGGGGCGAAGGTTAACCACAGCAGTTGCGAAAGGAGTGCGATGAAGATGAACGTGGACAGAACGATCCAACGGTAGGAGGAAACGGTTTTGATGTGTATGTTCTTATTCATCGGTTAGCCTCTAGGTTCGAACGAAGCGTTAATCTCATAATACTATAAAAATTAATGAGGTTGGATAGACGCCGTCAATATTCGTTCTCCGTATGGAATTTTTTTTGTTCAATATCTTTGAAAGGACATTCTTGCTTTTCGTCGGAGCAGGATGGCGGCCTGATTTCGTTGAGTCGATGATAATTTTATATAGAATAACCAGATAAAAAGGAAATATTTATATATTCATAAATTAATATTTATGTTGGTTGGATAAAAATGACGAGAAAAAATGACATTGACAAACTCTACAAAGATGCCTACGTTTCATCGTTACTGAGAAAGGGGCTTACCGACTATTTAGCTGAGGTCACGGCCAACCGGTTCATGCAACGAAAAAAAGAATTGTAATTTTTTCCCAAGGGTTTTTTCTGCCTCTCAATGCTTTTTTGGTAATTACTGACCTTCAGAGTGATTGAACAATGCATTGACGGACCTCCGGATTCCAGGGGAGTTCTGATTCAAAAAGAAATGATTTAATCAAATGTGGCCGATGTTGTAGCGCTCTCAAGGAACCTCGAATTTTGTGAAGCAACTCCGACGTGTGTTTCACGGAAAGATTGGCTAACTGTTTGGTTTTTACATAGTTCCAGACTGCCTCGTCAGGGTTCAAATCGGGACTATATGATGGGAGGCGTTCAATCCGCAGGCGAGGATTTTTTGCAAGGAATCGTTTCACCTTGGCGGATCGATGGGCTGGCAGCCCATCCCAGTAGAGTACGATGTCTCCTTGGATCTGTCGGAGGAGCTGGTGAAGGAATTGGAGCACGTCGCCGCTGCGGATGGTTTTCCCAGGGTGGAGCCGGAAGTAGAGGTCGCCGGTGGTCGTGATGATGCTGATGGCGCTGATGCTTGTCCAGTTGTACGGGTGGGTCAAGATGGGCGTCACTCCGGTAGGTGCCCAGGTTCGATGGACGAAGGGCGTAGAGTTGAATCCGCCTTCATCCCAGAATCCATACGTGACGCCACCCGCCATTAGTTTTTTTGTGCTGTTGTCCAATGGTCAGCAAGCCAGGTGCTGACCGCAACTTCGTCACGTTCCGCTGCCTTCCTCTTGGGTTTCTGCGGGCTGAAACCCATGCGATGCAGGACGTCACTAAGGGAACGGAAATGGTAAGCGACATCGAACTCCTCTTTGATGACCTCGGCGACACGTTGAAGCGTCCATATATCGGTTGTGTACCCGTACGCTGCTGCTCCGTCGAGAAGGATCTTTCGGAGATCGGTCTGCTGTTCCTTTGATAATTTGCATGGATTTCCTGGCGGTTTTCGTTGGCGAAGTCCTTCTTTTCCTTGTTTCTTGAGTCTCTGGTTCCATCGGCAGACCGATGATGGATTCACATCATATTTACGGGAGACTTCGAGCTGGTTCATGCCAGCGAGAAGGTCTTCCGCTGCGGTGAGTCGTCGTCTCTCTTGTTCTTTCCTAGTGAATTTCGGCCTCCATTTTTTCCCATCCCATTTCATAGTGTGCATCCCTCTCCATTCCAATGGGATAGGTATCATTGTTCATGCTTTAGTAAATTGCGCTGCTACTCCGATGGTCAGTAATTGAAGCGGGGGAAAAGATCAAAGGAGGTAGGAAGGATCTGGAAGGGGTTAGGAGAGATGGAAGGAAAAGGATTCAAAAAACTCCAGATCCTCTTATGTTATACTTTGTAAAATCTACTATTTAAATATTCCTATACAGAATTTCGTGATGACAAAATAACGTTAAAAAAAAATCACCGAGAACAACAGTGAAAAGCCTTTTCCACCGCATCCTCAGCGGACTGGGCAACCATCCAAGGAATCTCGGTCGATCGCATCAGATTCCCCTCCACGAGCTCATCGACGCACCCGCCAGTTCCCTTTACCAGAACCACTGGTTTTTGAAAAATCATCGCAAACGAAATCTCACTTAACGTACCCCACCTGCCACCAATCGCAATCACTACATCTGCCGCAGACACCACCAAAAAATTCCGACGCATCCCCAGACCAGTAGCCAACGGGATATCAACAAACTCAT
>DAYE01000025.1:20593-41479 GCA_002506745.1 Euryarchaeota archaeon UBA33 | reverse complement strand
AGGGGGAAAAATGACTCGATTGTCGTCACAAACGTCAGATGTTTATCATTCGTAAGTTCGACAGGTTTTACCCCGATGAGTTTGTTGTCTAAATATGCATTGATCGTATACCGGGCTGGAGGAAGAGCAATACTTTTTTCCTTGGTTTTAGCTATGGTTTGATTGTCACGCAAGATAAGAAATTCAATGTCGTCATTCACCAATGTGTTCCCCTTGGAATCGAATAAATCAATGATGATATTAAAAATAGCTGAAAACTTCATATGAATAACATTTCCTGCATTCGGAATTGTCACATGCATATCGTCGATAAATTCCCCAAAACTTACTTGAAGATGATAATCACCCGCAGGGACATTCTCAAAAATAAATGATCCTTTTGAATTTTCTTTCGGAGTTATTTGGATTGTTTTATTTCCATCTGGAATGACAAGAACCGGTGTCAGTTCAACTCCTGGTGATAATTCAAGATCATCGGTGATAACAACATTGAGATCATAGAGGCTCAGGGTAACTTGTTTATTCAATTTTCTTATGGTTTTTTGGAGTATCCTATCATAGATAATCAAACCTTTGTATTCTGCTTGGAGACTATAGGACTCTCTTCTGTCATAGGGTGCCCTGATGAGCAATTCTCCATTATTTTGTGTAATGTTTTCATCGTACAGAACACCATCTTTATTAGTTAAAAACCCATGAATTCCTTGTATCCCCTTTCCGTTTTGATCAAGAAACGTGAACTTAATTGTCCGTTCCCAGGTACAAAAAACATTTACTCTGGTGTCTTTATTCAAATGAAGTACTGTCGATCCTGTGAAAATCTTCTTATTGCCCCATTTGAAAAATATTTTTACAAGATAGTCACCTTCTAAGATACTTGAAAAGGTTTTTTTCGCTCTGATTAAAAGAGAACGATCTGCAGCCCCTTCAGCAACCAGACGCCCTTCCTGATGTAGTTCAATCCATACCACTGGAAATGTACTACCAGTAAGGTTCGACAGCATTGGATACGATAAATGTATTCCCCCAAATCGGGGGGTGACAGTGACATTATACCTTTTTTGTTCTCTTTCAAATGGGATGTCACCAGAATATCTACGAGATTGTATTAATGATTTGTAAAAATATGACTCCTTTTGAACGCTTTCGTATCCACCTGTTTCAGAAGCAAAGACTTCTGCATCAAATTGAACAATGAGATTTGCAGGTATCGTTACATCATGACTATGTCCTGGTACGAACGAATGCCTTCCAAAATTAATAGAAACATAATCCACCTCTGTTCCAAGGAAATTTACATATTCCTTTTCAGCGACTTTCAATTGAATGCCGTCACGTTCGTCGGTACCTGAAGTAACTATTCCCTGATTGGAGGCGAAGAGAACAGCATTTGCGATTCCTTTTTTTCCGTATCCATAACATAACCATGCTTCTGAACCAAGAGTTGCGTCATTTTTGTAGGATATGACCCATTCTCTTTCTTTCGTGGAAGGATTTTGATTTAATTGATATTGTTCAACCTTATCTTTCTCACTATAGAAATTAAGATACGGATAGATGTTTCCAAAGTTTAAAGAATCAACAGTAGCACTTCGTGATTTTAAAGAAATCAGAGAACCAAATCTTCCATCTATGTTATCAATGCCTTGTACCGTCGCATCTTTCAACATCTCATGTTTCACATGAACATTAATACGTTTATCTTCAATGGGACAGTAATAGTATCGATAAATCGCGGTTGTCTGGACGTCCTTCTTTTTTGACTCACTAAATATTCCAAACTCAACCATGAGATTGCCATCGATGAAGATTTTTTTATCGATGAACACCTGATCGGATGAACTTTCATCTTTTTCTTTATCCCCGTAATAATACGAAAACGCAAATGATACGATTTGATCTGAATCGATGATATCGAATTCCTTACAGTTTTTCTTTTGTTTTACCACCACCTGAGCACAGGATCTATCTAACAGCTGTCCCTCTTGTCCTACCCCGTAGATACAATATCCGTCTTCCGTGATACCATAGAATCTCGCGACAGCGGAGATCTCGGGTAACGGAGATGAAGAATAGTTTAAATCTTCAATGGCCACATGGTCAAGATAATCTGGTTTTGATGTTTTCTCACCATCGTAGTACATGAAATACTGTTCTGTTCCGTCTGCAAAAGCAGGAATCAAAAAAATCACGTTACATTCGTTGATGAAGCTTGTCTCTCCTGGTATTTTTTCAAGAGAATAGATTTGTGATTCAAGAGTATACCATAGTTCTTCATGCAAACAGGCGACTCGGATGGACGTAATATTTTCATTTTCCGTCCAACAAGGGTTTTCGAATCGTAGACGAAGGTCGATTGGTTGATAATGGGAGACGTTTTCATTTGTATTAATGGGGAGTGAAATCTCTTGTCTGTACGACCATTCTGTATAGTCTGTATCCCACGATGGTCCTCCGTTTTCCTGCGAGAATCCTGGTAGACTTACCGCTGGTATAACAAGCAGAAGAAGTATCCCAACTATGACTATGTTCGACCCTCGCATAGGTCTCCTTTCTTTATATTTATTTTACTGTTATATATAAAATAGTTGTTTTATGTGTATAAGAACCTTTTTAATATAGAGATGTGTCGATTTCTCCTTATTTATTAAAAAAGCATAAAAAACGTGGTATTGACAATTAAACCGCAGTGATGAAATTCAGTTGCCCTAATTCTCCTAGAATAATCAGTGTAGTAAATCCGATCGCATAAAAGAGATAGGTGATGTACATCAATGACCAGGCTGAAACGTTTTCTAAGGTTTCACTTTGTTGTTGTTTCAGCATTAAGTAAAAGATAATGAAACCGGGTATGATGAATAAAGTAAGCGGTAAAAAGTATGCGTCTATCAGATGATAATGAATAAGGACCGGAAACATTGCAAACGGGATGACGAGGAAGGGAAGGGATATGAACGCTGCTTTTCTCGTACCATACGTGTTGATAAGGGTCCGTGTTCCTGTTTTTCTATCAGCTTCACAATCGACGATATCTTTCGTTGTCATTGCTCCAATGAAATATATAAGCCCAATGAAACCAATGATTAACGGAAGTATCTGGAATGGGTCACCAAAGACGCTCCATGAAGCAAGGATGGCAAATAATCCTCGTGGGATGGCGATCCATACTTGATTGACGAACAGGAATCGTTTCATCCGTGGTGGGAGGGAATAGACCACGGTAAACAACATAATGAGGAAAACAAAAACTCCGAACCAGGTATTGATTGTCACCGCACGTAGTAGAGCGAAGAGATACAGAATGTACGCGATGCTTTGGGCTTCATCGCGTTCTACGACACCACGCGGAATTGGACGGTAGGGTTTTGATATTTTATCTGCCTCTACGTCTGTCGCTTGATTCAATGCATTCGAGGCACCGTTGAGAAACGCTAAGGTGAGGCTTGCTTGGCCGATGATGATCCACCAGTTCGGGAATTCAACGAATTTGTCATTGTAGACGAGACTTGCGAACATGATAAACATCGAGACAAAAAAAGGGGCTAGTAACGTAAAGGGTCTGAGTAAATCGAAATATCCCCTAAATTTTTTTGAAAGAAACCTACTTTTTGTGTAAGGATCTTTCATCGTCAATTTCACAGACATTATTGCACCAGGAATATCGGTAAATCGTTTTTGTGAATACTGATGGAGATTATATTAATTACTCATCGAGACCACGATATCTTTTTTCAGAATCGATCCGGTGAAAACAGTATGAAGTTAGACAGATGTACTGAGCATTTCTTGGATGATCCGTGCAGAATTTATCGCACAATTAATTCCTATGCCTGGTGCTTTCACACAATCACCAATGATATAGAGGTTTTCGACGGGCGTCTGTATGTCTGGCTTTGTGTTCACAAGAGTTTTTGCAACACCATCGAGATGCCATACTGAGGGGTAAATAGCCCAATGTACCTGTGAATGATATTGCGGAATGATCCTTTCGAGGTTTTTATCTAAAGCCTCTTTCAGTTTGTTAAGGATTTGTGTATCCCTTGCCTCTTTAGGCGTGCAGATGATGTATGATTGAACAAGGTAATGGGCCGGGGGTGATAATCCTGTTTGTTCCTTCGCAGAAATAAAATCAATCATGCCGACAGCATCGTTTCCGTCAACACCGATGTTCCGTTCAATGAAAATAAATGATTTTCCCAGTAATTGAGGGTCAATCTTTTTTAGAGAATAATATGCACAAAGACTCCCGGTCCCCTCAAGAGCTTTTATCGTAGTGGCGTACTCCTTCGGAAACTGAAGCTCATCAGCAATGGTAAAAAGTTTTTGGACCAATATATTGGACAGGACGATATCGAACAGATATTCTGTGTCAGCAACAACAACACCCTCTGCTTTCTTATTATTGATAAGAATTTTTGATACTGGGGAATTCAGATGGATTTTCCCACCGTTTTTTTCGATATACTCGGCGATCGTCTGGGATATCTTTAAGAGTCCATGCTGTGGGTAATTTACACCCCCCAGTCTCATATCTTTTTGTGTCCTGAACACTTCGCCTGTCGATATCAAATCAAGATTATTTATCGTGCTTATTAAACGGGGATTTACCTCAAGTACGATCTTCATTTTCCCGTTTCCATATTTTTTTATTGTCTCCGTCATAGAAACGGTATCCAGATCTTTCATTGTTTTTTCACCGGAAAGAAGGAGTCTTGCGATATTGGGCAACATTGCAATTTTATCAGCAGTGGTCACAAAATAGCCGAAATGATCGTTTTTCTGTTCATATAATCGGGATTTATACATCGTGATATTCTCAAAATACTCCTTCAGTATATCTCTGAGTTTGACGACGATTCCGCTCCCGATCATATGGAATCCTAAATCAAGAGTGTAGCCCTCGAACATCTTTTTTTTAAAGAGTTCCTCAAGAGGGGGTTCCGAAAAAACGACAGATGTATTGAATCTAGCCAATGTCTGTTTGTAGGAGTCTAGGGTCTGAGATGACATATCTACTGATAGAGCTCTTCCACCGACCGTTTGTTCCTTTTCAAAGATATCAACGGAGTATCCTTTGTCTAGAAGAAGTGCACCGGCAGTCAGACCACCGATGCCAGCACCAATGATGCATACTTTTTTTTCATTCATCATCAATAACACCTTTTTTTGTTTATTTTAATAGATGAAACCGGTTTTTCAATGAGCTATAAAAAAACCTTCTTACTATCTTCCATTTATATTGTTGAACACTAAATTGTCCTGTAATGACTCCCATCATCAGGTCTGTCAGTACTGGGTCTTTGGAGGCTATCTTAAACACCGTTTCTGCGTATTCCATGCTTCCTCGTTTCACAACCTTTAATATCAGGTCGATATCTTTTCCAAAATCGTTTTGCCAGCGGGTTTGATACTGTGATAAGAACTCCTGTCTTGTCTGGTTTTTTTCTAATGCTTCGGCTATTACCTCTGCGGCGATTTGTCCTGATGACATCGCATAATAAATTCCTTCGCCACTTAAGGGATTGATGAATCCTGCCGCATCTCCGACGAGAAGGAACCGGTCTGTAAAGGTTTTTTCCAACGGATGCGTCAGTAATGCTCCGCCTTTCACCGGGGTTTCTTTTAGGTGTTGTGGGATAAGATTTTCTTGTTTCAATAATGTGATATAGTCTTGATAACACGTGAGGAGATTGAGTTTCTGCTGCTGGTTTTTATCCATGCGAATGATGCCAAATCCAATGTTTAAATGCTCTTTTTTCGGAAACACCCATCCGTACCCTGCCGCCGTCTTGAACCTTGAATGAACGTAGCAATGACGAGATTTTTTAAAATACTCATCCATGATTTTTTCGTCTACCTCAAATTCTTGGAGGATACACACCCCTTTTTCTACCCCACGTGCTCGTAATCCCATGTTTCGTGCAAGCGTGCTGTTTACTCCATCGGCACCAACGATTATTTCTGAATCTATCGTTGTTCCTTTATCAACGGTCACCTGTGCGACATCGTTGGTGATTTGAATAGAGGATGCCGGAGTTGCCTCTTGGAANNCGTTCCACTTGACGAATATGTTTCTATGATTTTATCGGTGACAACATAAGGGAATCTTTGGAGTACGCGTAGGGGTAATCCCCCACCGCATGGTTTCTCCCGTGGGAATTTTTCTTTATCAAGTAAAAGAGTTTTAAAGCCTTTTTCAGCAAGAAATTTCGCGGTTGTCGACCCTGCAGGTCCTGCCCCGACTATTGTCACATCATATTTCATAGATCCCCCAAATCATGAAATCCTACTTTTATTTCATTACATTCTTGGTTTGAATAATTTCTCTCCAAGGGATGGCGTAAATAAAATGTACCATACGATCGGGATTAGGATTAATAGAACAGAGGGAAGAATCCCAACGATGCTAAAGAGCATTACCGGTACGAGGGAATATCGTAAAAACGATTGAATCCCGATAAGTTTACGTATCTGACTGCGATCAAACGTTTTTAACATGAGCAGCTTCGTATCTAAAAATAAATAGACGACGATGAGCACGGCCAGCAGAATCAGTTGCCACAGATAATACTCATATCCGAATATGACAAAGGGAACAAAAAACAACACTGCGGAAAAGAGGCGAAGCCCGAAACCAAATGCTTGGAAACTATGAGGGATAATGATACTGTTTTCTTGTACCTTGACGCCCAGGGTCAGAGCGATGTTTTTGACTCCTAGTTTATAGTCGTGATCCGCGTCTTTAATCCCGTTCTGTACGACATTCATATATAGTATATTTTCAAATGTGAGAATAAAAATAATCCATATAATCACTGTTGGTTGTCCGAATGATAACGCACCAAATAAAAATATCAAGGCTACTGAAATTGCGACAAAAAAATCAGAACCCACGACCTGTTTGCCGTACACATCATAGAATGTCCCAAGAATTCCAGCGAGGATAATACATATCAATGCACTGAATTTATAAGAATCAATCGGTTGATTGAACCAGAGTAAGGCGATAAAAAAGAATGTGGTGAAGGCAAGATAGAATGCAATGAGTAAAGCATTCTTTTTTGATACCTCTCCACTCACCAAAGGTTTTTTTCGTAGTTCATCGACAAATCCGTCTAATTCGATATCCACATAGTCGTTAATGAGAAACCCAAAGATACTTGCAAAAGCACCAATGATAAAGATAAGAGAAAGCGGATAGATATCATGGATTCCCATCGTTAATGCAGCGATGACCGGAATAATTCCAAGGGCACCAATACCAGGGACACGAAGAAGTTTAGCGTACGCAGCAATCTTACTCATATAAGTTTGTTAAAGTGTGACTCTATTTGAGCTTTTCTAATTTATATTCCTTCAGATTAGTAGAATACCTCAAGTAACATAGAAATCTGGAAGATGATGATCATGGCCCTAGTCCCGGTTCGCTCGTACCGCTCAAATGATTTCCAAATCTTTTTTTCGTCATTTGTTGAAATGACAACTCTATACGTAAGCAACCAGGTGAGAAGTAGAGATGCAGCAAGGATGGCCCCACCGATAAGATAAATAACGCCAAAGATCTTCGGCATATGTATGCCTGCCCAATCCCATGCAGATAAGGGGAAGATGGGGATAAATAAAAGATAGAAAAACAAAGCGATTTGCATGGATCGTTTTCGTCCATGGCGGACTGGTGTTGTTTTAAAGCCTGCTTTGAGATCACCAACCAAATCCCCTGCGCACACCATGATTTCTCTCCCGGTTTCCTGGAAGAAGATCGCGACTGCGAGTGGTAACATCAGCAGAGGTTGATTGGGGAAAACCGCAAGACCACCCCAATACGGTATGGCGCCAACACCAAATGCGACTGCCATATGTCCCACAAGTCCATGGTACTTTCCGTAGTAATTATAGTATAAACCAATAATGACCAGAATGAAGGTAAAAAGCCCGCACTCCCAATTGAGAGCTCTCGTGTTCTCATAATTGATAAGGGATCCAAGAAAAATCGAGCTGATCATCAATACTAAACCCGTGTAATAGACAGTTTTTTTTCTGAGGATCCCTGCAGGGACTGGTTTTTTTGGTCGATTAATTTTATCTGATTCTAGGTCGGTGATATCGTTATGAAACATGGTACCTGTTGAAAGAAACGCCGGAGTCAATATCACCAAAAAGATTTGATAATATGATAAGGTTGTGCCCATGAACAACGCACAGTTTAAGGCACTCACCAGGGCTCCAAAACAGCAGAGGAATAAAATCGGAGGACGAATCATTCGTATCCATGCGATTGCTAAAGTCCCTAAACCCATGTCTTCCATTAATGGAGATTTCCTTTATTACGTTAATGGTTTTCTCTCGGTAAAAAGGAAAGAGATATATTTAGGACAGACCAACAAATTCAAAAAGTTTAACAATAAGTGCATGGACGATGAAGATGACCGAACCAGTGATTGCCAGTGATGAGATGGAAAGAATAACCTTCCTGTTTTCTGAAAATCGTGACCGTTCGATGAGCAATGTGGCAATGGACATGAAGAAGATAAGGACAAACCACCCAATAAAATTGAGAATTGGCACATTGAAAAATTTGATGCCCGTGAGAGATTCTTCCCATATCCACCAATTGTTATAATGAGCGATGGGATCCTCAAGTAAATCGAGGCAGACCCCGAATAATCCTGCTGCTAATGATATAAGAATTATTCGTAAATAATTCTGTCTTCGATACAACTTTGAAATAAAATATTTGCCTAGATTCATGAATAAAAAAAGATTGACGCTCCATGCCAAGATGATGATTAACGGGACCGCACCACCAACAACAGAGAGATATACTATATACCCTGGATAATAATATCTCCCTCCCGCGACCCCTGCTGACTCAATGAGAAGGGTTGCGATGATGATAGGTAAAAAATACACGATGGTCATTTTAGTTCCATATTTTTTATAAGAGTAATACACAAGATATATCCACGCTATGGCAATCACAGTGATGAACGGCGCAAGAAGCTGAGTATGTTCTCCGAAATTTTGGTTAATCTCAATGAAAGTCATGTGTCTATTACACCTTTGATTTATTCGTTTTATATTCAAGGAGCATCAATACGATAAGGGGAATCGCTGCGATGACTCCACCGATGAGCGTAGGAACCAAAAAGTCTGACAACACCCCTATGATGATGATCATTATCCAGACAAACAGATAGACCACCACATAGATGTTCAATCGAAATTTAAAGAATGTAATAAAGTCTGTTTTCACATCCTCGAATTTTTGAGAAGTGTCTTTCTTGGGGAGTAACAATAAAACAATCGTCGCAATGATTCCTGTGGCACCCAACGGGAGAAATAAAAAGATATTATCTAAGATGAATTGGACGATGGTTTTTTCCATGTATCACTCAATTTGATGTAAACTTACTGGGTCTTAATAATGTTTTTATAATTTTTTCTTTGGTTGTTTTTATGAGTCAAATCATTTCTTTTGAAAAACAAGAAAACATATTCTTATTAACCTGTTTTTCTATGTTGAAATCTAATGATTATTACAAAGCAAAAAAATTTTGATGAACTTCTCCGTAGTATTGATTCAAAACCGGTTTTTCTAGTTGGATGTAGTGAGTGTGCAACCATCTGCCATACCGGTGGGAAAGATGAGGTGCTAGCATTGAAGCAAGCGCTTGAAACAAAACAGGTTCCTGTGTCTGGTTGGGTGATCCTTGAACCAGCGTGCCATCGGATGAACGATAAACTGATGCTGAAAGACCATGCTGAGGAATTGAATAACTCAACTAAAGTTCTCGTCCTTGCTTGTGGAAATGGTGTTCAAACCCTCGCTGGGCTTATGCCTGAAAAAGAGATTATCGCGGGGACTGACACATTGTTTTTAGGGGAAATATCTCATATTACTGAATTTAACAAACGGTGCGTTTTGTGTGGTGAATGCCTTTTGGATCTCTTTGGAGGACTCTGCCCTGTCTCCCAATGTCCGAAATCGATGTTAAACGGTCCGTGTGGTGGTTCTTCTCACGGAAAATGTGAGATAAACTCTCAAGTAGACTGCGTCTGGGTTCGTATCATTCAGAATTTAAAAAAACAAGGAGCGTTACAGACCTTATCCATCATTCAGAAGCCAAAAGACTGGTCTAAGGCCGGTGAGATGAACAGGAGAATCTGACGTGTCGTATCGTAGTAATCTAGAAAAAAGTCTTTCTGAAGGACGATTTGCCGTCACCGCTGAAATTGGGCCGCCAAAAGGTGCTGATCCTCTTAAGATTCGAGATAAAGCAATCTTGTTGGGAGGATGTGCTGATGCGTTTAACATCACTGATAATCAGACAGCGGTTGTACGGATGTCAAGCCTTGCTGGATCCGTAATTCTTCTCCAAATGGAAATGGAACCTATCATGCAGATGACATGCAGGGATAGAAATCGTATCGGTCTGCAAAGCGATGTGCTTGGAGCCGCCGCACTTGGTATTCGGAACATTCTCTGTATTACCGGTGATCATCAGTCATTTGGGAATCATCCTGCCGCAAAAGGGGTCTTTGATGTTGATTCGCTTCAACTTCTTCAGATCATAAAAAATATGCGAGACGCAGGAATCTTTCAAAGCGGTGATTCTTTGCTTGCTGAACGACCCTGCGTGTTTCTTGGTGCTGCAGCAAACCCAAACGCAGATCCCTTTGAAATTCAAGTTGATCGTCTACGGAAAAAGATCGACGCAGGTGCTGAATTTATTCAGACGCAGAGCGTGTATAACCTTGAGAAGTTCTCTGCTTGGATGGATGATGTCCGTTCGCAAGGTCTTGATAAAAAGGTTCATATTCTAGTGGGAATCACTCCATTGAAATCGGTGAAAATGGCGGAGAGGATGAAATTTCATGTTCCTGGGACCGATGTTCCAGATTTGGTGTACGAACGAATCAAGAACGCTTCTGATCCTGCAAAGGAAGGATATCAGATCGCTCTGCAAACAATCCAGGAATTAAAAGAACTCAAAGGAATCCATGGGATCCATATCACCGCGTTATTTTGGGAAGAGATAATTCCTTCCCTCTTAAGAGAGTCAGGTCTCCATCGACAGAGGTAAAACCTATGGGCATCATTTCTGTTTCTTTTGTAATTCCGTGCTCTTCATTGTCAGATTTATCTCTTGGTAAAAAAGAAACGTAGGCGTACAACATTTCTCATAACAATATTAATATATTTAAATGATAATATAATGAAACCATTGATTTGAGAGTATCAACTTCCTAGCATCGTTGCGAATATCAGATATTTTGGAAGAAAAAAAGAGCAGTGAACATGTTAGAACAACTGGGGAGAATCATAGAAAAAAAACCATGGTTCGTGGTAAGTATCATCCTCATAATAACCATCGGTTTTTCCCTCTTTATACCCTCTCTGAAGTTTAACACAAATTTTGAGGATTTCGCCCCAGATAATGAACAAGTGAAGGCGAACAATCGTATCGCTGATTATTTTGGCATGAGCTCACAATCAATCATTCTTTACATACAAAAGGAACAAGCAGATAGCATCATCAGTGCCCAAGCATTACGAGATCAATACAAACTTCAAAAAGAACTCACCGCAATGTTCGAAGTCAAAGGTACGATATCCATATTCACCTTTCTAGACCCAGTATGCCAGATGGAATTCAATAAAACAATTGAAAACTGTAGCGACGAACAGCTGAACACTGCAGTAAGTGATCTTCTTAACGAGCCAGCATCTGGAAACATGACCATCTTCCAACCCGACGACCCTAATGAACCAGTTGATTACCAGCGATCGTTCCTGCGTTCCAGTGCAAAGACCGCCGATAGCGCTGATATCAAAAACTGCTACATTTTAAAAGACAATAAAACCCTTACCTTTTCCTTCGAAGTCTATTCCCTCTCTGATTTTTCCTCAAAGCTAAAACCACCGTTTTCCAAAGTCAGCACCATGGAGTGGTACCTTGATTTTAAAAACTCCTTGCTTCCCCCTGGATATGACATCGGATATCAGATTGCTGCCCGGATTGAGCCAACCGTTCCGCGCTGGGAGATTGGAAACGGGATTCTTGGAAATATCAAACAGTTTATACAACACGTCAGAAACCACGAACTAACCTCGTATAAAACAACAACATATCTCTGGCTTAAACCCCCAGGGCAAGAGATGTTTTTCCCTCTTCAGCTCAAGACAGGAAATGTGACCTTTGATTCTCAGTCAAATCGAATAAATGTTATTGTCTCACGAAAAGAACTCAGCGGGTATGGTATCGCTCTTCAGTATGGATCGTTTGAGATTCCCACAAAACTGACGAATTTCTCTGCAGGGGTCCGCTATTATCGATCCCCGGTTCTCCGTCGACCGGGTGGACACATTGTCATAAACACGAGTTATTTATTTGATCGTCTCCAGCGACTCCAATCCAGACCGGTCCTCGGTTCCCTTCTCTCACGGACACTTCAAAGATTCGATATCAATCTGGATGACTTCTCAGGTCTTTCAGAGGATGTGACAGGTACTGGGCTTCTTCCATCAACGTTCTCATTAACAGCCATCCAAACACTATGGACCCAAACTGATCGAGCACCAGATAGTGGTGTTTCAACGACAATATATCCCTTGATACCGCAATTGTTTACTGAGCTACGGGTGAATGCCTTATCGTTCATTTCCACTGAGTACACTCAGACGAACATGTCTCATGCGAGTCTATTTATTGTCCAACTGAATTTGCAGAGTGGTGATTCGGAGGAACTCTCCAGGGTCAACACCAACATTATCGATAAAATCAATAGCCTCGATAGCCAATTCGCAAGCATTTCTATCAAAGCAACCGGCGAAGGTATCGTCAGCACTGAGATAAGCGATGTCGCGATGGATGCGATGATGATTATCGGTCCAGCTATTTTTATCATCATTCTCTCAATTTTGTTTATCGCGTTTCGAAAACCATCCTACTTCCTCCTCCCTATCATCGTGTTCGCTTTGTCTTGCATCTGGCTCTTTGGCACAATGGCTCTCCTTGGAGTTTCCTTTAACATCATCGCAGTCGCCCTTCTTCCCCTGAATATCGGTTTAGGGGTTGAGTACTCCGTTAACCTTCTGTTTAACTATCGAACCGAGATACGTAAGGGACGAACACCTGCGGAAGCGATCCGTCTTTCCGTAAAAGAAGTTGGTATTGCGATTTTTTTAGCATGGTTTACCACATTTGTCGCGTTTCTTTCCTTCCTCAGCGCAACGCTCCCACCAGTAAGAGATTTTGGTATTTTCCTTGCGATTGGTATTACCTATACCTTCATCATCACCTTAACATTCCTAGTAGCTCTCCGTTATATTATTGATAGAAAAAAACCAGCCAAACAGGTGACGTCACAGTCGCAAACCTCTTCAGTCACCGTTATCATGAGTCGTGTTGCACATGTAATCCTACGTCATGAGAAAAAAGTGTTTCTCATCACTATACTCATCTGTCTGATCATGGGTACTGCAGTGACCCAACTGAAATCTGGATTTAGCATGAATCAATTTATCCCACAAGATAATCCTTCGCTTCAACTCTTTACTCAGATTGGAGAGGATTTCCCCTTCTCAAGTCAAGATCAAGAGTACATCCTTATAGAAGGAACCGTCGCGAGTGTTCAAACCTTACAAGGACTTCAATCCACGCATGAAAAGATGAACAACGACCTCTATGTCGCCAGGAGACCGGATGGCAGCACAAAAACAGAAAGCATTTTTATCATCATTTCGCAGGTGGTGGCAAATAACAATTCACTGGTAGAGTTGTTCAATATCGATGAAGCAACTGGTTTGCCAAGAACCGATGCCGATGTCCAGCACGCATATGATTATTTATATGAAAGTGCAGAATATCAGATGCAAGTCGCAGGACTGCTCCATAAGGATGGGGACGAGTATACCGCGACCATTCTGCGTATCTATATCGATCTTGGTTCGAATAGCAATGATATGACAAAACAATTTGAACAGCTGAACACAGAATTAAGTGAAGATATATCAGATTATGGTGATGCGACATCCATTATCACAGGTACTTCGCTGATCACCTTGTCTATACTGAAGAACATGACGGAAAGCCAGATTCTGTCTACTGTGATTTGCTTTATCCTTGCGGCGATTATGCTTTCTCTGATTTATCGTAATCCTGTGCTTGGATTGATAGCGATGATTCCGGTCACGGTTTCTATCATATGGGTCCTGGGAACCATGTATTTT
Organism: Euryarchaeota archaeon UBA33; assembly: GCA_002506745.1. GTDB lineage: Archaea > Thermoplasmatota > E2 > DHVEG-1 > DHVEG-1 > SM1-50. Next base: position 27,246 of record DAYE01000025.1, on the reverse strand, counting down.
ATTGGCTATACATTAAACATTTTAACGATCACCGTCACCTGCATCACGATAGGAGTCGGTATTGACTATGCCTGTTATATCACGGAACGCTTCCGTCTGGTCGCTGATCAAACAGGGGATGTAACAAAAGCGGTCACTGAAACGATTTCACGGACGGGCAGTGCAGTGCTCATCGCTGCTCTTTCCTCCATGTTTGGTTTTGGTGTCCTTGCGTTTGCCCCTATTCCCCCTGAACAGCAGTTCGGTATCATCACCGCTATTACACTCACCTACGCGTTTATCACTTCCATCTTGGTTTTACCCTTAGTACTGGCGCGATGGGCGAAATCGAGGAAAAAACGAAGAGGATACATTATCGCTCCGGGACCCCCGAAACAATTAGACGGTATTAAAACTGATAACGAGTACACCGGGGAACAGTAAAGTATCTATAGGAAATAATGATTCCAGTGAAAGAAAATACTTTGGGGGTTACGCGATTATGGCACAAGAACGTATGAAAAAAATTTTGGTGACCGGCTCCGTCGGACAAATCGGTTCAGAACTTACGACGCTGCTTCGGAAAAAGTTTGGAAACGACAACGTGCTGGCAACCGGACGAAAAACCAAACCAAGTGAAACACTTCTCAGCTCTGGTCCCTTTGAGTACATCGATATCTGTAAAAGAGAAACCATTGAGAAAGTCGTAAAAGACTATGATATCGACACCATCTATAACATGGCTGCGATTCTCTCCGCGGTAGGCGAAGAAAAACCTCTCCTCGCTTGGGATGTCAATATCAATGGATTGTATAATTGCCTGGAGGTAGCCCGGGAGCATAGCATGGTTCGAGTGTTTGTTCCTAGCTCCATTGCTGCTTTTGGCCCGGAAACACCTCGAGATAACACGCCTCAAGAAACAATCCTGCGACCAAAAACAATGTATGGTGTTACAAAGGTCGCTGGCGAACTGCTTGGTGATTATTACGTGAAACGGTTCAATCTCGATGTCCGAGGGATTCGATATCCTGGTATCATCAGTAGCGAAACGCTCCCTGGCGGGGGAACCACCGATTATGCAGTAGAGATATTCTATGAAGCAATCAAACAGAAGAAATACACCTGTTTCTTACGAGCAGACACTACACTACCAATGATGTATATGCCTGATTGTCTCAAGGGAACCCTTGATTTTATGGATGCAGATGTGACCAAATTGAAACACCACTGTGATTTCAATTTTGCTTCCATGAGCTTTTCTGCTGAGGAACTCGCAAATGAGATCACAAAACATATCCCTGAGTTCACCTGCGACTATAAACCAGATTTCAGACAAGCGATCGCGGATTCTTGGCCTCGCTCCATTGATGATAGAGCAGCTCGCAAGGAATGGGGCTGGAAACCGAAGTATAAGCTTGCGGATATGACGAAAGACATGTTACAGAAACTCAGTAAACGAAACGAAGAGGGTAGTCTGCTCATCTCGTAATCGTTCATTCTTTTTCTTTTTTTTTTCTCCGCAGAAAGTTTTATGTGCTATACGATATTCTCATGTTTATTGTGAGGTGAACCGTTCTTGTCACAATATGAGGAAGTTGGAATAAATATGAGAGGAAATATTGATTCTATTCGAGGATATTTAGGCGCTGATGCCGACTATCTGCTTAAACATACATGTATGAGAATTAAAAAAGAATCATTGCATCTTCCCGGACCGAATTTCATCGATCAGGTTTTTCTTGACACTGACCGGTCGAACTCTGTGATTCGTAACTTAGAATCCTTGTTTTCTCATGGTAGATTAGGTAGGACCGGGTATCTTTCAATCTTACCGGTCGACCAGGGTATTGAGCATTCTGCTGCGGCATCCTTTGCCCCCAATCCAATGTATTTTGATCCAGAAAATATCGTGAAACTTGCAATCGAGGGAGGCTGTAATGCCGTGGCGTCCACCCTTGGTGTTCTGGGTGCTGTCTCCCGGAAGTATGCACATAAAATTCCCTTCATCGTCAAGATAAATCATAATGAGTTGCTCACCTATCCGAATAAGCATGATCAGATCATGTTCGCTGGTGTTGATCAAGCCTGGGAAATGAGTGCTGCTGCGGTTGGCTGTACCATTTATTTTGGTTCCGATGAGTCAACAAGACAAATCCAGGAGGTCAGTCAGGCGTTTAAGTATGCACATGAACTAGGGATGGCGACGATCCTGTGGTGCTATCTGCGGAATTCCGCGTTTACGATGGATGGAAAGGATTACCATGCTGCTGCTGATCTTACCGGTCAGGCAAATCACCTCGGGGTGACCATTGAGGCGGATATTATCAAGCAGAAACTCCCTGATGTGACTGGCGGGTATCTGGCGTTGAATCGTGGTGGGGTGAAATATGGGAAGATGGATGAGAAGGCTTATACTGAGCTTTCTTCAGATCATCCAATTGATTTGACCAGGTATCAGGTCGCTCATTGTTACATGGGTCGTGCTGGGTTGATTAACTCTGGTGGAGCCTCTGGGAAGGATGATTTTGGTCAAGCGGTACGGACCGCGGTCATCAACAAACGTGCGGGTGGGACTGGTCTGATCTCGGGGAGAAAAGCGTTCCAGAAGCCGTTTGAGGATGGTGTGAATCTTCTGCATGCGATACAGGATGTCTACCTGTGTAAGGATGTGACTGTCGCATAAAGAAAAAATATTTTTTCCCCTTTTTTTTAGTAGATGAGTACTGCTTTTACTCCTTTAGCATTTCTGATTGTCGTGAGTAAGTTCCCTGGTATTTGTTTTTCTGTGGTGATGAAGACTTTTGGTTCTTCTGTGAATTCAAAGTCATCGACGATAGCTTGTCTGATGCTGATGTTGTTGGTCGCGATGATGGTTGCGACTTCTGCGAGGATTCCTGGCATGCTAGGGTCGACCGGGATGATTTCGATGACGCCCCATTTCATGTGAGGTGCGACGTCTTTGAGATGGCAGGTTGGTGTGAGGTTTGAGAATATTTTGAGAAGCTCGGGTTCTTTTTTGATGACGTCTCTGGTCGCGGTGACCGCTCGTCTGTCGACTTGGAATGCTCTGGCGATTTTTGAGTCTGAGAGTTCGATTTGGCCGCAGCGGAAGGTGTTGTTGTGGATTTGTATTCCGTATTCCATCATTTTTTGTGCGATTTTTTTTCGTTGAGGATAGGTGTTGAAGTAATGTTCAATTTGTTTCCACATAGTACAAAATTGTACGTTTCTTGAGTATAAATATCCTTTGTTTTCAGTTTTTTTCATCCTATAATGTATAAAAATATACATTGAAGTACAATTTTAGAAACATTAATATAGTCATCATTTCAATAATTAAAGTCATGAAACGAACAAAAATCACCCTTGACGAAAATGACATACCAAAACAATGGTACAACATCCAAGCGGACCTGAAAACACCCCTTGATCCCCCACTGCACCCACAAACCAAACAACCCATCACACCAGATGACCTTAAAGCAATCTTCCCTATGGGTCTCATCAAACAAGAGGTCAGCACAGACCGCTATATCACAATACCCTCAGAAGTACGAGAGATTTACCGCATCTGGAGACCATCCCCGCTCTATCGTGCCAGACGGTTAGAAAAAGCACTTAAAACACCTGCCGAAATCTACTACAAATGGGAAGGCGGCAGCCCAGCAGGCAGCCATAAACCAAACTCTGCGGTCGCACAAGCCTACTACAACAAACAAGAAGGAATCGAACGACTCGTCACAGAGACCGGAGCAGGACAATGGGGATCTGCCCTTGCATTTAGTACCCAACTCTTCGGCATCAACTGCCGGATCTACATGGTCAAATGCAGCTACGAACAAAAACCATATCGACGAATCCTCATGGAAACCTGGGGAGCTGAAGTCTTCCCAAGCCCAACAACGCTCACCAACGTTGGAAGAGAAATCCTTAAAAAAGATCCTAACACCACAGGAAGCCTTGGAATCTCCATAAGCGAGGCAGTCGAGGATGCCGCAACCCATGACAATACGAATTACGCGCTCGGCTCAGTGCTCAATCATGTCGTCCTCCATCAAACAGTGATTGGACTAGAACTAAAGAAACAATTTGAGGTTTTAGAAAAATATCCAGATATCATCTGTGGATGCGTCGGTGGTGGGAGCAATTTTTCCGGAACAGCCTTTCCCTTCGTCCAAGATATGATTAGAGGCAAAAAACCAGACCTGAAAGTCGTGTCAACCGAACCACTCGCCTGCCCCACCCTCACAAAAGGAGAATACCGGTACGACTATGGAGACGCCGCTGGTCTCACCCCCCTCTTGAAGATGTATACAGTGGGTCATGATTTTGTCCCATCCCCAATCCATGCTGGAGGACTACGCTATCATGGAGACTCACCCCTCCTCTCAAAACTCACAAAAGATGGTTACATGGACGCCCTTGCGTACACACAGCAGGAAATCTTCGAAGCAGCAATGCTCTTTGCGCGAACCGAAGGAATGCTACCTGCCCCAGAATCAGCACATGCGATCCGAGCCGCAATAGATTTTGCACTGATTAGCAAAAAGAAAAAGGAAAAGAAAATCATCGTCTTTACCAACAGCGGCCACGGCCATTTCGACCTCGGGGCGTATGATGATTACCTTCACAATAAAATCCCCAATGGAGAGTATAATAAAATCATTCAGTAAGCCTCTATACCTCCCCTCTTTTTTTCCCTTTTTGTTCATAGATTTATTCCTACCAAATAATGCACCACATCAATATCTTTATCTACCACCATACCACTTAATAAAGGGAGTTTGATATCCCACTTTGACCTCAACACCAAAGCGGGGTAGGACCTATGAAGGAATTAGATATCACCACATTGAGACACGGAACCGACCTGATAAAAAGAGGATTTTCAAAAATGCAAAAAGGTGGTGTCATCATGGATGTCACCACTGCTGAACAAGCAAAAATCGCAGAGAAAAGCGGCGCGGTCGCAGTAATGGCTCTAGAAAGAGTCCCTGCAGATATCCGTGCCCATGGTGGTGTCGCACGAATGGCAGATCCGACCATCATAAAAGACATACTCAACACCGTCAGCATCCCAGTCATGGCAAAAGCACGTATCGGGCATTTTGTCGAAGCACAAGCATTAGAGGCACTCGGCGTCGATATGATTGATGAATCAGAAGTACTCACCCCCGCAGATCCGTTTTACCATATCGATAAACGCTGCTTCACCATCCCGTTTGTATGCGGCTGTCGTAACTTAGGCGAGGCGAGCCGACGCATCTGGGAAGGTGCGGCAATGATACGAACCAAAGGAGAAGCAGGCACAGGAAATATCATCGAGGCAGTCCGACATCAGCATATGGTAACATGTATGATTAGCACACTCAAAACAATGCCCACAGTAAAAATACAAAAGGTAGCCGAAGAGTATTGCCAAAGTTATGTCACTTCATATAAAACATTGACCAATCAAAATGCTGATGACAAGACTATCGTGTTCGGCTCATCCACATATAGCACTCTTAAAAAAGAACTCTATGAAATCTTAAAAGAAATCAAGCAACTGCAACGACTGCCTGTCGTCAATTTCGCTGCGGGTGGAATTGCGACCCCCGCAGATGCAGCACTCATGATGCAGCTCGGAAGCGATGGTGTCTTCGTCGGATCAGGGATCTTCAAATCAAAAAACCCTGAAAAACGAGCAAAGGCCATCGTAGAGGCTGTTGCTCATTTTGATGAACCAGAAACAATTGCTGATGTCAGCAAAAACCTTGGCGATGCCATGCTTGGGATCGAGATCAGCTCGATACCAAAAGATCAACTTCTACAGGAACGAGGCTGGTAGAAATAGTCACAATCGGGGTTTTATCCCTCCAAGGAGCGGTATCCGAGCATCTTGTCTCAATGAACCGCGTTTTTCAAGAAGGAAAAAAGAAAGGCAACGCTATATTGGTTCGACAACCACGCGATATTGATTCATGCGATGCCTTGGTAATACCAGGCGGAGAAAGTACTACAATCTCTCGTATTTTAGTTAATTCAGGGATGTATGATGTGATCCGTGAACGGATGAAAAACGATGACATCGCTCTTATGGGCACTTGCGCAGGATGTGTTTTGCTTGCCAAAGAAATAACTGATACTAAGACGGATGTCAAGCTCTTAGAAGCAATGGATATGCAAGTAGAGCGCAACGCATTTGGCCGGCAAAAAGAATCGTTTGAACGATCACTACAGATTAAGGGATTTGCCAACCCGTATCCTGCTGTGTTTATCAGAGCACCTATTATCACAAAAATATGGGGGGACTGTGAAATACTCGCAACTTCTGGAAAAGAAATAGTCATGGCCAGGCAGCAGAACTACCTGGCATTATCGTTTCACCCTGAACTTACCGATGATCTCAGGATACATCGATTTTTTTTAGAGATGCTTTAGTTATGCTTTCATGATAGCAAGCAGGAAGATTCCGAGAGCAATCAGCGCACCAACAACAGCACCGATTACCGCGATAATCCCGTTNNAGGAAGATGACTCCAACGATAAGTCCGATAATGATTAAAATCGCTCCAACTGCTCTGCTTTTACCAGAGCCGAAATAAGCGGTAAAAATTCCTGCGATTACACTTGCTATTGCAAACACCAGCGTCATCATGCTTAGAAAATATTGTACTAATCCTTCCATTTTT
>DAYE01000025.1:0-20558 GCA_002506745.1 Euryarchaeota archaeon UBA33 | reverse complement strand
TACCTTCCTCGCTCACCGTTATAATGTCATTGGATATAAGCCTTACGTTATGTTATAATTCTCTTCTATCTGAAAAAAGGTGTTTTACGTTTTTCCTTTTCTGTGTTATAATCAAGTAAGACACGATCATAATCATTAGCGTAATTGTTCAAGAACGACGTGTTACTGTTATCTTTTTTTTCCTTGGCACATCTGAATAAAATTCTCCCGGCTCCGGTCATAAGTCCGTTCAATAGTATCAGGGAAAAAACAAGCGGGTAGTTCATCTCGGTTCCTATGGTAGCTGAGGCATTCACAACAAATCCCTTTTCTGCTACAAGGATAACTACAATTACACGCAAGCTTGTTTTTCTGTATCTTACAATCGACCATAGTTACGGTGCTCCGACTAATTTTTTAAACTCGTTTTCATCAATGATGGTTAATCCAAGTTTTTTAGCTTTTTCATATTTCGAGCCAGGGTCTGTGCCGACGACGACATAATCAATGTCTTTTCCTATCGCGGAGGCAATCATTCCACCGTTTTTCATCACAAGATCTGAAGCATCAGGTCGGGACATCGAACTTAATCCTCCGGTGAACACAAACTTTTTCCCTGTTAAAAACCCTTCTTTTTTTGTTTCCTTCGTTCGTATCCCGATACCCTTCAGTTTGTTGATCAATTCGATATTCTCTTCGGTTGCAAAGAAGGTTGCTATCGCCTCTGCTGTCTTTTCGCCTAGTCCATGGATTTGGGTTAATTCCTCCGCTGTCTTTTTTGCTAGCTCGTCAAGGCTATGATATTGTGTTGCGAGGAGTTGGGAGGCGTATTTTCCCACATGGCGGATGCCTAATCCATACATCAATCGTGCTAAGCCTTGCTGTTTGCTTTTTTCAATTGAATCAAACAGGTTTTTTACTGATTTTTCTTTAAACCCTTCAAGGCTCAGTAAGTCTTTTTCCCTAAGAGCATATAAATCTGCGATATTGTCGATGAGTCCTTTTTCAATGAGTTTATCGATGGTCTGTCCACCGAGATGGTCAATGTCCATCGCATCTCGTGATGCAAAATATTCTATACGCCATTTCAGCCGTGCCGGACATTGCTTGTTCGGACAGCGGACAGCAACCTCATCCTGGGTTCTAATGACATCTGATCCGCACACCGGGCATTTTCGTGGGATCGCGCGAGCTTTCTCCTCGCCTGTTCTTTTTTCACTGATGCTTTTTACCACCTGGGGGATCACATCGCCGCTGCGTTCTACTAACACCATGTCGCCGATCCTGATGTCTTTGCGTTTCAATTCATCAAAGTTATGGAGTGTCGCTCGAGAGACGGTCACACCGCCGACTTGGACCGGTTCGAGGATTGCGACAGGAGTTAATGTACCGGTTCTTCCTACCTGAATCACGATGTCTTTGAGCCGGGTGGTTGCTTGTTTTGCGGTGAATTTGAACGCGATTGCCCATCGTGGGTGTTTAATAGTTGAGCCTAACTCGTTCTGTTGCGCGAACGAGTTTACCTTTAAAACGACCCCGTCGATTTCATAATCAAGCGTCTCACGTTTTGTCTCCAGGGTCTTGCAGTAGGAGATTGCGTCCTCAATGGAGGAAGCTTTTTCAATCAATGGGTTGATTCGGAACCCTGCTGCCCGTAAGGTCGTTAGGGATTTTTCTTGGCTTTTGAAGTCTTTATCAGAATGCGAAATATAATACAGATAGGTATCTAACGGTCGGGATGCGACGATGCGGGGGTCCAGTTGTCGGAGCGATCCCGCTGCCGCGTTCCGTGGGTTCGCGAATACTTGTTCTCCTTTTTTCTCCTGTTCTTTGTTGAATTTTTTAAACGATGAAATCGGGAAGAAAACTTCGCCGCGCACTTCAGCGTTTTGAAGGGCTGATCCGTGTAACCGCAGAGGGATACTCCGGATTGTCCGAAGATTCGAGCTGATATCATCGCCTTTTTTACCGTCGCCTCTGGTCGCTCCTCGTATGAAGACCCCCTCTTGGTAGATAAGAGCGATGCTGACCCCGTCGATTTTTGGTTCACAGACATATTCAACATCCGTAATGTTCTTTTTGACCCGTTCGTCGAATTCTCTGAGATCATCATAGGAATAGGCGTTATCCAGGGAAAGCATCGGTATTTTATGTTCCACGCTTGTGAATCCTTTCAGTGGTTCCCCGCCCACCCGTTGTGTCGGGGAATCAGTAGTGATAAAGTCAGGATATTGTGATTCCAAGTCTTCGAGTTTTTTTAATAGCATGTCGTACTCGTAGTCAGAAATCACCGGGTTGTTTTCAACATAGTATTGATAGTTATGGTAGTTAATTTCATCACGAAGTTTTTGTATCTGTTTTTTCGCATCATTTTTATTCATTGGTTCACGTACCAATTATTTTTTCAATTTCTTGAACCGATGAGGTGTTCAGGATGTCTTTTTTCTCAAGCCAGCCTCTTCGAGCGGTTGCGACCCCAAATCTCATGAAATCCAGATGATTGATACTATGCGAATCGGTGCCAAGCACAAAGCGTACATTGTGGTCTTTGGCTTGTTTTATGTGGACGTCATCGAGGTCCAGTCGATCGGGGAACGAGTTTATTTCAAGGCGGGTATCGGTTTCTTTTGCTGCATCAATGATCTGCTCGATGTCGACCTCATAGGGGTCTCGTTTGCCAATGAGTCTGCCGGTTGGATGAGCCATAAAATTTACTTGTTCGTTGTCCATTGCTCTGACGATTCTTTGGGTCATAGATTCTTTGTCCATTTTGAATGCGGTGTGAATCCCGATGTATACGAAATCGAATTGTTCTAATATTTTTTTACTATAATCCAGTGTGCCGTCTGTTTTTATATCACATTCTGTCCCACAGAAGATCCGCAGATCAGGGAAGTTCTTACCAATTTTTTCTATCTCATGGAGTTTTTGCTGCACTCGTTCTTCAGTCAGTCCGTTCGCGATTTTTAGGGATTGTGAATGGTCGGTTATGCCTATGAAGCTGTATCCGCGTTGTTGGGCGACAGACGCGATGGTTTCAATAGAGTCACTTCCATCGCTCCAGATGGAATGGACGTGGAAATCGCCGTTGATCCCATCATATGTAACAAGAGTCGGTAATGTTTTGTTTTTCGCTGCTTCGAATTCGCCACGGTTTTCCCGTAGCTCTGGTTCAATGTACTGCATCCCGATTTTCTTATAGACTTCTTCTTCGGTTTTTCCCGCGATGTATGCTTCTGTGTTTTTATCAAACAACCCGTATTCGTTCAGCTTGTATCCTTTTTTGATTGCAAAACCACGTAATGTGACGTTATGTTCCTTTGAGCCAGTGAAATATTGGAGCGCGGCTCCATAGCTTTTTTCCTCGACAACGCGAAGATCCACCTGGAGATTGTCATGTAAAAGCACACTTGATTTGGTTGGTCCTTTTGCAAGGATTTCTGCGACTTCGGAATAGTGCACGAAATGTTCCATGACCGCCTCAGGGTCGTTCGACAAGGCAAGAATATCCAGATCCCCGATGGTTTCTTTCATCCGACGTAGGCTTCCTGCGATGTTTATTTTGCTGATCTTCTTGCATTTCTGTAGATAACTGAGGTATCGATTACCATCTTCATACGCGACGTTCAGCAAGACTCTGCCGCTTGTTTTTTCCAGCAGTTGTATCCCACGCAGGATGTTTCTTTCGGTGATCTCGCCAAATCCCTCAAGGGTTCTGAGTTCGCCGTTGTTTGCTGCTTTTCGGAGCTCCTGGATACTGGTGATACCCAGGTTTTTGTATAAGGCAGCAACCTTCTTTGGCCCAAGACCAGGGATGCTCAGGAGATCAATCAGACCGGTCGGGACTTCTTTTTTCAAACGTTCGAGGTACTCGAGTTTCCCTGTCTGGACTAGCTCTGTTATCTTTTTTGCTAATGCTTCTCCAATACCAGGAATTGACTCTAACCTACCCTGTTGTACTATTGTTTCGATGTCGTTATCGAGAGCTTCAATGGTTTGTGCAGCCATGCGGTACGCCCGGGTCTTAAAGAAGAGATCTCCTTTTAGGTCCAAGAGATCTGCAATCATGTACAAGGTATCAGCAACAAACTGATTCTTCATAGCGCCTCATTTTTCTTATTAAAGATGGACGACTATTTCAACGGCATCGCCGTCGTGCAACCCGAGTGTTTCGCGTAAATTATCTGGGGAGATACATTCAAGGACCGTCGCATAATGGCTCCGTTTCGGAAGCACAATTGCTCCTTTCCTTCCGTTGATGGTTGCCTTGAAGCAGACGACACCTCCGAACGTTCGATTCTCTGCTTGGAACTCGTGGATTTCGATGCCACCGTAGCTTCGAAGCAAACGTATCTTATTCCGTTCTATATATTCTATCTCGACATTCAATGTCCCGGGGTAGGCGATAAATCCGAGTCGTTTCTCAAATTGATCGGCATAGCCTTTGTGTCCCGTGTAATATTTTCCCTCACCCATGCCTGAAACCAGCTTTCCTTTGAATACGACTTTGCTCGTCAGATCAAAAATCTGTTTGTAGGAGAGATATTCGTTTTCCAACACCTCGGCTCCTTTACCGGTAATTTGGATTAGCTGCTTTTTCACTCCTAGTTCTCGTGTGATCATCTCATTGGTGTCCAACTCGAGCAGGTATCGTGACGCGGTCTGTTGGCTCGTCTGTAATTGTTCGGCAAGCTCATGCGAGGATAACTCGATCTTGTTGTGAACCGCCCCCAACAACGCAAGCTCCTTGAGTGTCTGTATCAGATATGGTTTCAAGGGATTTTTTCTGCTCCCTGCTTGTTTATTTTCCGATTGTTTCAACAAGTTTTTTCCCTTCATCCGTAAACACATACGTGTTTCCTTTTTTTTCGACGATGCCTCCAGTGATAAATTCATCGATGATGCGTTGTGCCACTCTTGGGATGATGCGGTTTTTTTTCGCAATACGGGTAATATTGGTTTCCCCTGCGACGAGCTCATCAAAGATCACTCGTCTGAATTTGTTTGCAAGTATGAATCCTTCATCCATCTTTATCCAACAGCTTAATTTAGAGGTATCACATAAACCTTTTCAAACTTATGTTTAGAAACATCCCACCGATACTCAACGCAAAACAGCTCTTGGATCAATCGATTCGTAGAACTAAAAAGATTCAGATTCATGATCGCGAAAAACGCTTTGAGATAAAAAAAATTGTCATAGCACGTACCGTCGCATTCATTACGGATCTTCTATCCCAGCTGGAGTCTTATGTGAAAAACTTTCCTTCAATTGACAGACTCCCCTTGTTTTATCAGGAGATCATTGACATTAAAATTGATACGAACAAATTAAAGAAATCATTAGGTGCGGTTGACTGGGCTCGAAAAACAGTAGAAATGGTCTACATGACCCAGAGTAGTTCCTTGACCAAATCAGGGAATGTTGAGTTCCTTAAGCAAAAACAAAAAGAGATTTATGGCCGTGTGTCATCTATCGTGAAGCAAGTCGATAAAAATCTTGTTTTCCTCGCTAATGCGCAAAAGATCTTACGAACGTTTCCTGACATCGAGGATATCCCGACCGTGGTCATCGCTGGGTATCCAAACGTGGGAAAATCATCACTTATCAGACAACTGTCCGCTGCAAAACCAGAGATTGCGCAATACCCGTTTACGACAAAACAGATTTTTGTCGGCCATATGGAAAAAATGGTGCGGTATGAAAAGAAACGCTATCAAATTATTGACACGCCAGGGCTGCTGGACCGTCCGCTCTCAGAGCGGAATAAAATCGAAAGACAGGCGATCGCTGCATTGCGTCATCTTGCGGATCTTATCGTATTTATCTTCGATCCATCAGAGACCAGTGGGTACCAGATGAATGATCAGACACTGATGCTGGAAAACATACAGAAGCTGTTCACCGATGTCCCCTTCCTTATCGTCGAAAACAAAGTCGACATAAAAGACACTGGCTCTGCCAATCGGAAAATATCCTGTATCACGGGGGAAGGGATTGAGGAACTCCGAAAAGAAATCCTTTCCATTCTTAATTAAATAAACTCTTTCGTAGGTGCATATCCTTGTACATGTTCATCTGCGAAAAATNNACCCTCTTTTCCCCCCTCTATTCTTCCTTCCTATTGTTAGTTTTTTTTACTTTAAATATCTTGCAAGCCTTTAAAAAAAAAGATACTATCGATGTTTATCGTCGTGATTTCATGGTTTGAATGATTTCCTTGCCAAAATCAGTAACACCATATAGCCGTACGTTCTTCCCACCAGATCGTTCTTCGACCATGTTCAGACCGATGAGGGATTCTTCCTCACGATACCGTGTTTCGATTCCCCGTAAGGCACCAATGACGTTTGATGACGTCGCACCAATGGTGTAGGCAATTTCAGAAGTATAACTGCAGTTCGGGCTGATCTCACAGAGGTATTCTGTCACTTTCCGTCGAATGTTACTCCGTCGAAGAGCCCGTATCGCAACCGATCGTTTAATCTCGATAGAGCGGTCTATCGTTGTTTGTTCCAGCATCCCATCGTACCCGTTAAAAAAACGAATAGTACCTCTTTTAATAAAGTATTCGCTGCCGTATACCTCTCTGCGTATGCACTTGCACTACTGCTTGCATAGGCATCTCTTTATCCCGGTATGTATGCAAGTAGTATGGAATACGAAAAACTTAAGACCTTCTAAGCAGATAAATTTTAAGGAGGAATAATTGCGGTTCTGACATATGATTTAGACCCTAAAAATCTCCTGCGAATCGTCATTAATTGAAGACACAACCTAAAATGACAACATGAGATGCTGTTTCTTACAAGGGATTTTAGATAAAATAAAAAAAAAAATATTTCCTTCACGGTCATATAATATATAATATGGTATAGTCAATCAGTTACAGGAATCTAAAAGGTGAGTGCGGGCGCCGGGATTTGAACCCGAGTTTTAAGCTTGGCAAGCTTAAGTGATACCAGACTACACTACACCCGCGTATCCTGATAGCCGAGACAGAGAAGCAATCATCCCTTAAAAAGTATTACGCTGGATTATTCGTCATCAGCATCCCATTTTTCTAGCATCATCTATAAATATTGGAGAAACTATATAAATACTGCGGGTGAATGGAATAATGACGCCTATGGGACGAGTGGTCAATGTCCTTTCAATTGTTCTCTTCTGTACAATTTTATTAACCATACCAGCGAGTGGGAGCCTCATCGCTCTTGACCACCATTCGTCATCACTTGAGGATATCACATTACGAGATGATGCATTCCATGGTCGAGGGGAGCTTCCCTTCATTGAGTGGTGGTATTTCGATGCAAAACTCGACAATGGGTTCTCACTCACACTTGGTGTACAGGTCCTTAATATCTTTGGTAGGGGGATTGTCACGACAAGACTCACCCTGTATGATCAAGGATCTGCCATACTCAAAAGTTATGAGAAATATTTTCTTAGGGATTTATCAGCATCCTTTGACATCCCATCCGTGTTCATCGAAGGCAACCAAATCATTCTTGGGTCATATGATGCCTTGAAAGATTGCTTTGTTTATAACGTGACCATAAACGTCCCTGAGGGTGCTGTTTCATTACAATTTGATGGATGCACAAAAGGTTGGAAACGACAACAGCAAACAGGTGACTGGTGGGCAGTAGTCCTCCCCCGTGCAAACGTGACAGGAATTATCACCATCAATAATACGACAATGAATGTGACAGGAACCGGGTACCATGACCATAACTGGGAGATCGGACCAAGGGTCGTATTGCATTTCGGATGGTTCTGGGGAACTTGTAGCTCATCGAACTACACGGTCACCTGGGCTGAGATACGTACGACACGGGTGACACAGCTTCCGATAATGGTCCTCAACACAAAAGACGGCGGATATCTCGAAATACCATCAGAAACCATCTGGTTCTCAACTGACAATATCTCCCTTGATCATCTTAAGCGCGTCCCATGGTTTTTCAACATTGAGGCTGTCACCGAGCATGTTTTCCTGATCATCGATTTGGAAGTCTTCAGCATCGATCACACCGAGATGCTAGGATTTATCAATTACTGGCGGTACCATGTCCGGTGCACCGGGACGATTGTCGTCGATGGCCATATGGAAACAGTAGAAGGCGTCTCCATCATGGAGTATCTGAGGTTCCGATAGCAGCGACCGTGGATTGTTGCGCCATTCGTTTGAGTGGTTTGCTTAGATGTCGTCGGGCGCAGATGGGGACTTCATAAAAACCTGGTCTAATCGATCTTGGTTTTTGTTGCAGGTTTGGGTGTGTACTGGTTGTCCTACAATTTCTACATTTATAGCCTTGATTGGTTCCTTTTGATTTCATGTGTTTCCCGCATTTTTGGCACACCGGGTTTTCTATCTTCTCAGTCATTAGTGTGAGGTGTTTGACGCAGATTTTTTCAAGGTTGATGGTGAGCGGATGTTCACGCACACCTCCATAGACCTCCACAAGATCCCCAATAGAAAGTCCTCGTATGATCTGGCGGAATTCTTTTGTTGGCTCATACGCTGCACAAGGTATTGTCCCTGTGCTATCGTTTAATGTAAAGAGGACATGACCACCTTGGATCGTGAACGGATTTTCGACGACAGATCCTTGGACGATTACAGATTCAAACGGCTTGACCTGAATGATAGATTTCTTCTGCAGATGATCATCGGTCCCTTGGTTCGTCTCAAACAGCATCCAGCTCTCCATCGGTTCAGATTTCACCAGGGTCGATGCTGTCACCAGAGACTCGGGGTCATCACCTCGTATCCCATACAGGATCGGGCAGGGTGAGTTCGGAACGATACGATTATGATGATTTCTCACATCATAGTTGTCAAAGGCGCTGGGACAATCCGCATCCATATGTTGAACCGATAGTGAATCAACCAGTCGTTTCGAGCCCCATCGTTGTTGAGGTCGATAGGCGATCAACTCAAAGGTCCGGTCGTCTGGCTCCCAGCAAATCGCTGCGGTTGCACCAATCAAACCACGACAGTTCTTATATCCTTCAAAGCATGCATGATGTTTCTTCAGGAGGCTCTGAACTTCATCAAGAGGAACGATCGTTGTCACCGCCTTCCAATACAACTCGTTATTCGGTCTTTCTGAGAGCAGAACATAACCCGGATTTGTGTTCTCATCATCAACTCTGGCTTGTGTTTCAACGGTTTCCTTCACAATCATCGCAAGATCTTTCTGCTGGTTTTGATCAAGCTGAGTAAAAGAGGTAGGCGAACAGAAAACCTCTTGCCCGTTGATCACCCCGATTTTCTGTCTGCTGCCCCCACAGGCTTTCCCAACCCGGATGCACAACGCACCATTTCCTCGAGTCTTCCAGGGGATATTTGGGTTTAAGCGAACGAGCCTTGGGTAGCCGATGATCTCATAGTCTTGTATGATTTTCTGAATGACGGTTTGGGCTACATACGTGGTGCACCCGCCGCTTACTGAGTCAGTATCGTCAATACCTATCCAGATGATAATTCACCAAAAACGTTATTAGAGAGGTCGTACTTTAAGCTTCATTACCTATGGATAGAATCGAACTACTTACCCACATCAGAGAGTTTTTAGGGAACGGCGGTTTTTCTGTATCTGACCCTTGTGCGTTACGTCTCCCAGGTTTTGATCTAGTCGCACGACGAGGAGAAACCCTGCTTATCATAAAAGTCCTGTCAAATATTGATGGATTGTCAGAGGATATTGGAGATGAGCTACGAGCCCTTGCGTACCTGCTCAAGGCAACTCCTTTGCTGATCGGGGAAAAGAACGGGATGAATGACCTTGAGGATGACGTGGTGTATTTCAGGTTCGGCATCCAAACAGTGACCGCGTCGACATTACGAAACCATGTACTAGATGAGATCCCGGTGCGAGCTTATGCAGCCCCTGGCGGGTTATACGTGAATCTTGACCAGGAGAAAATACGACGATTGCGGCAGGAGAAAAATATTTCACTAGGCAGTTTCGCACATCATGTTCGCGTCTCACGGCGTACCGTCCGGATGTACGAGGATGGTATGAGCGCACGCATCGATATCGCTGATCGGATTGAGGAGATGTTTGAACAGACAGTGACCACGCCGATTGATTTACTCAAACCACTTCTCATGGAAACCGAACAGTTACCATTCTACAAAAAAGACCAGGGAGACACAAAAGTACTGCAATCGGAAATCTTTACGTTACTTCAAAACATCGGCTATCGCATCATCCCTATGGATCGTTGTCCCTTTGAGGCTCTCAGCAAAGAAAAGGAAAAAATCCTCCTCACCTGTGTACAGGAGTACAATAAAAAACTTGCTGAAAAAGCTCATTTCATCAGTAGCATATCAAAAATCACAAAGAAACACGCTGTGGTCTTTACCGATAAGGATGTCGATAAGAAGAACCTGGAGGGAACCCCGATCATAGGGAAAAAGGAACTACGGAAAATCCGTGACCCTGAGGATGTCTTTACGTTAATTCTGGAGAGAATCACCTCTGATTGACGATGATCTCTATGACACAAACTTTTATAAATAAGATTCTTATTCCCGAGAACTACGTTACCCTCTGGAGTAACAAAAATACCTAAGAGCGTCGATGATGTATCATGGCAGACAGTAAAACTGTAGAAGCAGTTCAAAAAGCGATTGAAGAATCAAAAAAACTTGAGCGAAAGTTCAAACAATCGGTAGACGTCGTCATAAACCTCAAGAACATCGATATGAACGATGCAAAGAACCGTATCGAAGACGAAGTCATGCTTCCGCATGGTCGTGGAACAGAAGCAAAAATCGCACTCTTTGCCAGCGGTGATCTTGCACTCAAATCAAAAAATCATGTTGACCTATTGATAAAACCTGAAGAAATCGAAGAACTCGCCAAGGATAAGAAAAAGTTCAAAAAAATTGCAGATGAATACGATTTTTTCGTAGCCGAGGCACCATTAATGCCAACGATTGGTAAAACACTTGGTATCATCCTTGGTCCTCGGGGAAAAATGCCAAAACCAGTTCCACCAACCATCGATATCATCAATGTTGCAAAGAACCTGCGGAAAACCGTAAAAGTCCGATCAAAAACCACAAAGACCATCCATGCAACCGTCGGACGAGAAGAGATGAACATGGAACAGATCGCAGAGAATATTGACGCTATTTTGAAACGACTTGAAGGGAAACTTGAACGCGGGAAATTAAATATTGGCTCAGTGTACGTAAAGACAAGCATGGGGCCGCCTATACGAATAGTATAAAGGTGTTACGTTATGGCGCATGTCGCATCATGGAAACACGGGGAGGTCTCGGAGATTACTTCTCTAATGACTCTCCATAAAATCATCGGTATCATTGATATTGGGGGTATTCCAGCCCCACAGCTTCAGCAGATGCGAGGAGGTATCAGAGCGAAAGCTCAGATACGTGCATCGAAGAACACGTTGATTTTAAAAGCATTAGACGAAGCTGAGAGTCAAGTGAAAGGTATCAGTGCCTTGAAAAACGAGGTACATGGCCAAGCCGCTGTGATTACGACAGATATGAACCCGTTTGCATTGTTTAGAGAAATTAAGGCGACGAGGAAGAACGCCCCTGCTAAGGGTGGCGAAATTGCTGCTCATGATATCGAGGTTCTTGCAGGTGATACTCCCTTCAAACCCGGTCCGATCGTCGGGGAGCTTCAAAAGGTGGGAATCCCGGCCGCTATTTCTGAAGGGAAAGTTATCATTAAAAGCGATAAAGTCCTAGTCGAAGCAGGACAGAAGATTTCACGTGAGCTTGCTCAAATGCTTTCTCGTCTCGATATTTTCCCTATTGAACTTGGATTGAAATTAAACGCCGTCTTTGAAAACGGTGATATTTACCGATCAGATGTCCTTGATATCGACATGGATCGGTTCATGGGCCAGTTACGAACAGCATCATTTACTGCATTAGGCCTCGCGATGGAGACGGGCTGGGCAAACACCCAGACGATTCGTCCTCTGTTAGCAAAGGCGTATCGGAGCGCGCATGCTCTTGCGGTGGAAAAGAACATTTACACCAAGGATTCTATGAATGCGCTTCTTGCCAAGGCACAAGCCTCGATGCAGTCTGTTTCATCACAGGTTAAACCTGGTAGTAAAGAGGGTGAAAAAACCCCAACATAGAAGGAGGACCAAGCTATGGAATATGTATATAGTGCGATGCTTCTGCATTCCGCAGGCCAACCAATTAACGAAGAGAATGTTAAGAAAGTTCTCACTGCCGCTGGCGTAAAAACTGATGCCGCGCGAGTAAAAGCGTTAGTCGCTTCACTTGAAGGTGTCAANNGACTAAAGATGCAGAGGTTGTCAACATACAACCATCTTCTTTTTGTTTTTTTTTTTTGTATAGTATTTTTTAGAGAGATTCCCCACTCTTACTGTACCGTGTTTTTTTCTGATAAAAAGTTAAAATGTGGGGGACGGGATGCATTGGATGGGAGGAAAACGCCTTTAGTGGAAAGCAGATACCTAAAGCAGCCTCCCCAATGTCTATTGGGTCCCCCAACAACAAATAAACTCGGAAAATAAATAGTTTTCCCCTTCTGTTCCTTCTCCTGTTGATTTCTCAAATAACTGGAGAGCTCAGAGAGGTTCATTTAAGGATGTGAACCAGGTTGTCCTCCACTGTTTATTGGTAGCCCCCGGTCATCAGACTTGGATCGCCTAGGAGAATGAACTCTTCAAGGGTGAAATAATCTGGTCCAACGTGTTGGATATAATCATTTTGTGAGCTTGTCATCATCTGGCCAACGCTGATTCCTTCTTCATAGGCGTCGAAAAAATGCACATTTAAGTAACCCGCTCCGCCATATACTCCTGTGGAATCAACCCATGTGTACGCAGTCCGTGTCGATCCGATTGTTGCTATGGCTCCTCCGTTTTCTTTTGCAAGAAAACTCCAGGAGAAACATTGGTAAGAATCAGAGGGATCTGAAGACAGCCCTAAGATTCGTGCTAAGAGAGTACCAAGCCCCCCGTAGTAGTTCTGAAGGTCTGTGATGTTGAAGTCAAGCTTCGAGGTCAGGCACGCATCAAAGAAGATGATGGGAAGTTTGTTGCCGTTCTTCAACCCGTTTATGTAAGGGGTGTAATAGACGATCTTCCGTTTTGTCACTGAGTTGGGTCGGAAGGTTCCCCACCCGTGTTCGAATCCATGGCCCGAGTAGCTGACAAACCCAGCACCTTTATTGATCGCCCGATTGAAACTCGATGGATGGAGGTTCGCTTTTGAGGTCCAGAGGAACGTTTGTTCGAAATCAGTCATGGTCTGACTCACCTTGATATTGGTGATCTCTCCTTCATAGACAAAGGGTGGTGCGCCCATGCTTACAGGGAAGGTGTCTCCCCCTGCGAGGATGATGCGTTTGAACCAGATTTGGTTATAGGTTTCCTGTTCATAGGTGATGATTTTGTTGACGACCATTAAGACCTCTGTAGCATCTCTACAGGCGAGTCTACCGATATGCACATCAGCGTACAAATCAACACCATCAAGGTCATTGCCGTCTTCATCGATTTCACCAAACCGATCGTTCCCGTTTGCATCCCAGCTGCAAAACTCTGCATTAGCATCATAAATATCCGCATAGTACAGGTCAGAGAGTAGGTCTCGTTCCCACCATGAGGCATGGGTCACCCGGATCGGTAGTTTCTTCATGTCACCAACTAAAAGGATATATTGAGTATCCCAGTTTTCGATCGCATGCTGGATGAAGTATTTGATCCGTTCAGAGTCATCGCGTCCGTAATATGTGCCGTAAATCTCCTCTAGCGGAACAAGGATTGTTGTGACACCATAGCTGTTTTTATGGTCGACGAGGGGTTGGAGGGTTTCAGAAAATTCAGTAGGCGTGATGATCACCAATGAATGTGTTTCAGATGACGCCTGTTTCGGTGACGCTCCCTTATATTTTATATTAATGGTGAAATGGGTGCTGTACAGCAGGACTTGTGAGCTTGGAACATAACGGACTGGATTAATACGGGCTGTCACAAAAAGGGTGTGATCATCGTTGCTGTTTAACCCAGCCCCAGAGCGGACCGTGTACCATGATGCTGGATACGGCTCAGCACTACCATAGACGTCTAAATTGACTATCCCTTCAATAGGGACGAGCTGATGACCGATCTTTTGTATTGTCGGGGCTGGTCGGATTTGTTTGTCCACAGCCATAGTCTGAACTGCTGATGGCTCAATTTCAACCGAGATTATCTGAGTCCCAAGAGGGAATTCAAACGTCTTTGAAAACAGAGGGAGTAATGGACATCCTTCCGTGGATAGAACGCCGTTTGCCTCGCTGACTATCAGTACACAACCATTATCGTTCTGTTGAAGAATCGGTGTTGAAAAATCAACACTCTCAGTAATCGTATCGAGCGGGAGCGTATCTGTTTGGGCAATAGCAGGCACGACGCCAGCAGACAGAAAAAGAAAAAGTACTCCACCTACGATGAATTTATTTACGTGCGTATTCTTCATATGGTATCCCCTTTGAAATATCGAATCAAATACCGCTATATTAATGTTGATTCCACTGTCAATTATACGATGCCATATTATTTAAGTTTTTTTATATAAAATTTGGTTGAATGATAAGGGATTCTTTCCTTACAAACCATCTGTTGCTTGAGAGAGAATTTAAATATTAAAAGCTATATACTGCCTCACTTCTACCAGATAAAACAGGTGAACTATGGGTAAAGGAATAAACGCCGCACGCCAACTAAAAAGAGCACGGAAAAACCAATTGTGGAACGACCGGTACTACAAAAAACGGATTCTTCATCTAAAAGAAAAATCAGATCCACTCGGAGGCGTACCCCAAGCACGAGGCATCGTTATCGAAAAAGTTGGTATCGAGGCAAAACAACCAAACTCAGCTATTCGAAAATGCGTAAAAATCCAGCTTATTAAAAACGGTCGACAAATCACCGCATTTGCCCCTGGAAACCATGCAATCGGGTTCATCGATGAACACGACGAGGTCGTCGTTGAAGGTATCGGCGGTCGTATGGGACGAAGTTACGGTGATATCCCCGGTGTCCGTTTTAAAGTCATTAAAGTAAATGATGTATCCTTAGATCAACTAGTAAAAGGAAAAATTGAGAAACCAATGAGACGGTAAATATGAGTGAAAAGAAAGATCCGCAACCCAGTGCAGCATTCTTCCCGATGTTTGAGAAATATGATATGAGCACTGTAAAAATCGAAGATCCGGGTCTGCAACGGTATATCAACCTCGAAAACAAGGATTTCTTCCTCGGGGCACCACATGCGAATAAGATGTTCGGGAAATCAAATATGCCGATAATCGAACGACTCATGAACATCCTGATGAAAACCGAGATGTATACAGGGCAGAAGACCAAATCATACAAGGTTGTTCGCATGGCCTTTGAAATCATCGATAAACGCACAAAACAAAACCCAGTTCAAATCCTTATTGATGCATTGCAAAACGCTGCACCAAAGGAAGAGACAACCAGGTTACGATTTGGCGGCATCATGGTTCCAAAGGCAGTAGATATCTCACCACAACGCCGGCTAGATATTGCATTACGGAACATTTGCTCTGGTACAATGACCGCGAGTCATAAAAATAAGAAGAGAGTCGAGGCATGTCTTGCTGATGAGCTCCTCAAGGCCAGCAAGAATGATCCTTCATCTTTTGCGGTTGCAAAGAAAAATGATCTTGAGCGGGTCGCGAAAGCAGCTCGGTAGCTAAAAAAGATATGAATTTTTGAAGGTGTATAATATATGGGGCGAAAAGAAGAAAATATTCAGAAAGCAACAGCGCTGATGAATAAATTAGATCATATTCGAAACATCGGGATTGCTGCTCACATCGATCATGGGAAAACCACATTTTCAGATAACCTGATCGCGGGATGCGGGATGATGAGTGAGGAGCTAGCGGGAAAACAACTTGTGTTAGATTACGATGAGCAGGAGCAGGCTCGTGGGATTACGATTAACTCGGCATCAGCATCCATGGTTCATAACGTTGCAGGACAAAATTACCTGATTAACTTAATTGATACACCAGGACATGTTGACTTTGGTGGTGATGTTACCCGTGCGATGCGAGCAGTTGATGGTTGTATCATTGTCGTCTGCGCCGTAGAAGGCGCGATGCCACAAACGGAAACGGTGATTCGTCAAGCGATCCGTGAAAAAGTNNGCGTTTGGTTCCGCGTTCCATAACTGGGCGGTCTCCGTTCCCCGTATGAAAAAAACCAACTTAGGATTCAAAGATGTATATAACTACTGTAAGGACAATGATCAGAAAAGTTTAGCGAAACGATCCCCTATTCATGAAGTTGTTTTGGATATGGTTATTGATCATCTCCCGCCACCGAATGTTGCACAAAAATATAGGATTCCGCATATCTGGCGAGGGGATCTGACCAGCTCTCTTGGGAAAAGCATGGTTGAGTGCAACGAGAATGGACCGTTAGCGTTGATGGTTACGAAGATTATCCTTGATCCTCATGCCGGTGAGGTTGCGATAGGTCGCATGTTCAGCGGAAAGATCCAACGTGGACAGGAATTATATGTTATTGGAATGCCCAATAAGAATCGTGTTCAACAAACCAACGTCATGGTTGGACCCGACCGTATCCCAATTGATTATGTGAGTGCAGGAAATATTGTTGCCGCAACCGGTATCCGTGACGCGATCGCGGGATGTACCGTGACGGATAACCCTGAAGCAGAGCCGTTTGAGCGTATCGTCCATGTCTCCGAGCCTGTCGTCACGGTCGCTGTCGAGGCGAAAAACACCAAGGACCTTCCGAAACTCGTTGAGGTATTGCGATTGATTTCCAAGGCAGACCCTAGTATCCAAGTGCAGATCAACCCAGAGACTGGTGAGAATCTAATGTCAGGGATGGGAGAGCTCCATCTTGAGATTACCGAGTATCGTATCCGTAATGACCATAAAATGGAGATCGTCTGCTCTGAGCCGATTGTGGTCTATCGTGAGACCGTCAGCAAACCAAGTCCCTATAAATTCGAGGGGAAATCACCGAACAAACACAACAGGTTCTACATCGAGGTGGAACCTCTCCCGGAGAACATCGTCAAAGCGATTTACAATAATGAATTACCAGAAAACGTAAAGAAATACAAGAAAGAAACCGCTAAGATCCTCCAGGACCTTGGGATGGACAAAGATGTTGCAAAAGGCGTGTTCGGCGTGCATGGGCTGAACCTTATTTCCGATACCACAAAAGGTATTCAGCATCTTTTAGAAACCCGGGATTTGATTATGGAAGCCTTTGATGAAGTGATGAAAAGCGGGCCAACCATCTCAGAACCCTGTCAAGCCATCTTGGTAAAACTCGTCGATGCAAAGCTTCATGAGGATGCAATACACCGGGGACCCGCGCAGGTCATTCCCGCAGCACGTAACGCTATTTACGGTTCAATTACGATTTCTGAGCCTACCTTGCTTGAGCCGATGCAGAAAGTGTTCATCAGTACCCCGCAGGAGATCATGGGTGATGCGTCACGAGAGCTGAATTCCCGACGCTCCGAAGTCAAAGACATGAAAACCGTAGGAGACTCCGTGGAAATCGAGGCAAAATCACCAGTCGCTGAGATGTTCGGGTTTGCCTCAGCGATCCGTTCTGCGACCGGTGGACGTGTCCTGTGGAACACCGAGAACATGGGGTTCGAGCCGTTACCGCGTCAGCTGAAAGAGCAAGTAATCAAAAAGATTCGTGAGCGCAAAGGTCTCAAACCAGATCCGTACCCCGCTGAATACTACATGGGATAAACCCTCAGTAGGAATATTTCCAAATTCTTAAAAACCATGTGTCAATACAGTGGCGACTATGCAGCGAGGAATCATCCCGATCAACCAGTTTTTCGAGTTGGAATACCGGTACTATGAGAAGGATCCAACCTATAAGTATTTCAACAGACGTTTTGAGATATACCTCATCGGTAAAAAAGGGATGCAAAAGATCTACATCCTCCATATGGATAACTGCGATCGACGACCTGGGAGATGGGCGCCACATATCCACCGTGCATCAAATGTCGCAAAGAAACTCTATTTCGGAGTGACAACAATTAACTGGAATGAAATAAAAGAGAATTTTCTCTCCGCGATTATCGCAGAAGTCGGTGATACTTACAAGACAGATGCCAAGAAAGCAGTCGTCAATCTCCTGTCACCAAAAATATAATACAAAACGATCCTTTTCATTAACTGTTCTGAATATGTTTTTATACTAGCTAACTTCATTCTTAATCTATGGAAATGGTTCCGCTTCCAGAGGTAGAGGAAACATTAACCGCCTTTAAGAAGAAAAAACAGAAAAAGAAAGAAGAAGAAAAAGAGGAAGAACCAGAAGATAAATAAGAGAAATTATTCTGTTCACCATTTTTTTTCACATTTCGATGCAGTGATCTCTTATTCAGATTTGTTGTTATTGTCCCGCGAGTCGATATTTCCCATGACTTGGTTCATAGATCTGTCCATTGCGGTTCAATCGATCCAGGACTTCCTCGACTTTCCGCGATTCGACGCCTTGGATTTCCGCCTCGTTGATAATATCTCCTCGGGCAGCGCTATCATCAGTGGACTCTGTACAGATACGCTGGATGATATCAAGAATCACCCGCATACGCTCATGTTGACTATGGCTGATACCGGTCGCGATGATATCAATGTCAAAACGCCCGGTCTCCCGATCAGTCCCAACACGTCGGAGATACTGATCGATAATCGAGATCCCACGTTTCGCGTCGTCAACCGTCGCCTCTTGACTCAGCCGTATCCGAGCGCTTGATTCTGCGAGTCGCACAAACGCCTCAAGCTGTCGTGGGGTAAACGGCACTGAATCCTTTGATGAGCTACGGAAATCAACATAATAATTCTGCAGGATCTCTAAAGCATCATCTGTCATCACCGGGAAGACATTCCGCTTCGCATATGCAACATACTTCCGGAGGAACTCCGGTTCAAACACTGGCAGCACATGTTTCATGAATTTTTTTTCCTGCTCCTTCGAATACAGCTCATCAGGGATTTTATTGAGATGCTCATGGATTTCTCCGCCCTTATGAGATTGGAGAATATGGGACGCAAGATCCGTATCCGTCTTCCGATTCGGTTTATCAAGAATAGAAAAAATAAGGTCAAAACGAGACAACAACGCTGGCGGCATATTGATCTGTTCATGAATCGGCATGAACTCATCAAAACGCCCTAGTTTCGGATTTGCAGCAGCAAGGACCGCACAGCGTGACTTCAGGGTCGCATTGATCCCAGCTTTCGCAACGGAGATCTCCTGCTGCTCCATCGCCTGATGCAAACTACTCCTGTCTTTTTCCTCCATCTTGTCGATTTCATCGATACACGCAAGACCCTTATCAGCAAGCACCAGCGCACCCGCCTCGAGAGTCCATTGTCCCTCACCGAACTCATCACGAACCGCGGCAGCAGTGAGACCTGCAGCTGAGGACGCCTTGCCTGAGGCGTACACGCTTCGAGGAGCAAGCTTCGACATATACGACAACATCTGCGATTTTGCGGTACCCGGATCTCCTACGAGTAAACAATGGATATCCCCACGTGTTCGGGTCCCATCAGGCATTTCCTTCGCAATCCCCCCAAACAGCTGAAGAACAAGAGCATCCTTTTCGATATCAAGACCATAGATAGTCGGGGCGATACTCTGCCGCATCTTGTCATAAATCAACGGATCTTTACTTGTCTTCAGAATCTTTTTTTCATCTTCTTTGGTGACCTCGACTTCCTCAAACGCAAACTCCTGACTTTCGATACTCACCGCATTCAACGTCTTATCAAACGAAGTCAGACGGAATGTTCCCCTATGACGTGCTATAGAATGAAGAATACCATTCACAATGACACGATCTCCTGGTGCGACATTTCCTACAAGATCATCCTCGAGATGCACACTGATACGCTCAGGTTGCGCACCGCCACGCAGCCCCTCCGGGTTCTCCTGGATCTCAATCTTCTGCGAGTCTATGAAGCTCGAAAGCGTCGTCGACAGTTTAAAGGAAGACACCCGTCCGCAACCACCTTGATCCTCATAACACTCAGAAGGCTCCTTCAGGATGTCTTCATCCTGATCAATCCGCATCACCGCACCACATTTCTGACACTGAAACGCAGCGACCTGCAGTTTGGGGCGCACCTCTGTAATCTTCTTTACCAGACCCTCTACTGCGATAAACGTCCCCAGACGGTTCGCCCGGATCTTCCGAATCAGCACCTTTTGAGACTCGGGGATATTCTTCACACGAAAATGCAGCTGCATCTTCTGCTCTGCAGCAACATCAAAAAGCTTCAACGCCTCCTCAGCATTGAACAACGCTTTAAACGGCTGACGAAGCAACAGCTCCGCAAGCTTCGAATCTGCCTTATCCACAGCCCAATAATCAAGAAGCAAACTTCGTTTCTCAGGATACTCCGTCGCAAGTGTCTCAATCTCTGCTTTGCATTGGTCTTCAAAGAACCCCTGCCAGGATGCCGTGAGACTCTCGTCTTTTACCAATCGAACCATAGGAAAACCTCCC
>DAYE01000082.1 GCA_002506745.1 Euryarchaeota archaeon UBA33 | reverse complement strand
TCGTGCTCTGTTATGCGTGTGCGTTTTTCATCCCGATTATTTTTCTCTATGAAGTCATAAAAGTTCTTCATTTCAATTCCTTTGTTCATTTGTTCCTCTTCAGTGTCTCGGTTGTGATTTCGTATCTAATTCTTGTGTTTTCCATGATACTTTTTTCAACATTCTTCATCCGAGTCTTGCGCGTGAGATACACGGAGGGCATCTATGGAACAACGATTAAAGATAAAACATCATTTAAATTCATTCTGAGTTATGCGCTGTATTTCCCGACCTACAAAGTGATAGGTTTTTTGAATATGCCTCCGATAAAAGTGATGTTTCTTAAAATGATCGGGTGCAAAATTGGGAAGAATGTTGTCCTTGCCGCCGACGAATGGATCTTTGATCCTTATGTCACCGAAATCGGGGATAACACGACGATTGGAGCACGAGCAATAATTACAGGCCATGTCGGCGAGGGTGGGCGCGTTTATATTAAAAAAGTAACCATAGGGAACATGTGTCTTATCGGGAGCGATTCTTTTATCATGCCGGGGGTTACCATTGAGGATGACGTCGTGGTGGGGGCAAAAAGTCTGGTACTTAAGGACCAGGTACTTAAAAAAGGTAAAATGTACGCGGGGATTCCTGCCCGTGAAATTAACGGTCCAGAGAAAGTCGATTGATTCCTGCGACAAGGATTTGTCACTGTCATGTTTTTCTCCGATTCTTTAGAAGGAAAATGGCAGAAGATATTTTAATATAGACTCGTGTAATTATGAGCATTCCCAAGGAGAATTCGCGATGGTTGATTACGCAACATACATGAATGCCCTCAACACTCAAATAAAAAAGTACATGCCGAAGGAAAACACACCCTTGTATGATGCCCTCGCCAGACCAAAAGACCTGTTTCGGATTCCTCTCCCTGAAGCAGAACAACTTCAATTCAAGTGTATCAAACAGGCATTCATCCATAATTACACCAACAACCAGTTCTATCATCGATTCTGCAAAGAGGAGAAAGTCACCCCGGACGATCTCAAGACAAACCAGGACCTAACCAAGATACCGCTCATACCTGACAAGTTCTTTAAAGACTATCCGCCCGGAAAGGATTTTGCTGTGTGGCTTGGCAATATCTACACCGGGGAACTTCCGCACATCACGATCAGACATAAGAACCCGACGTTTGATGATGTCATCAAGGCCTTCAATGAGGCAGGCATCATTGTCTCATACAGCAGTGGCACAGGAGGAAGGTACACCTTCATCCCCAGGAATCAACAAACATTTCTCAATGCCGAATACGCGCTAGCGAAAACGCTTGTCGGCATGGTGTACCCCTTATGGAAGTATGATTCATATGGGTACCTGCTCATGCCACACCCGAAGAAAAACTTCATTTTTGCTGGAAAGGCCCTTGAGATTTACTTTGATACGGTGAAAAATGTCGAAGTCGCGATAGACCGTGAGGTAACCACCGAGCTTGTTCAAATGACCATGGGGAATGTTCCAGGACTCAAAAGTAAGATCGTTCGCTATTTCTCCTACCGACACCAAAAGAAAATGGTGAACAAGATCGCGGCATGGTTGGAAGAACGTGATAAGGCAAAAGATACTATCACGCTCCTTGGAGCACCCTATATCCTCTATGCGGTGATGGAGAAACTCAAAGAAGAAGGGAAGAGGTTTGATTTTGGGGAACGCGGAGGTGTCGCCACTGGCGGAGGATGGAAAGGCCTAAGAAATACCACTTCGACGGAATTCCGAACTGAAGTCAATAAAGTCCTTGGGATTTCAGAAAAATGGGTGTTTGATGTTTATAGTATGGTCGAAGGGAACGGCTGGATGATCCACTGCCCTGAGGGACATTACCTTCACGTCCCGTATTCCTATTATAAGGCGCTTGTCCTTGATAAGGAATTCAAACCCACGGGATATGGCGAATGGGGCCGCTTCGCGTTCCTCGACGGCATCTCGACTAGCCACCCGAGTTTCGTCATCACGGGTGACCAGGTGAAGCTGCATGAGCATTGTCCTGTCTGTAATCGACCAGGTCCTGTGCTTGAACCCGAGGTACAGCGGGCGAAAGGAGAAGACCTGCGAGGGTGCGCCGAGGAAGTCCGCCGGATGCTCTCATCGGATGTCGGCCAGTAAATCGATTTAGGAGTTGGGCCCATGGTTACAGGGCAAGATAATTTATTGATTATTTTCCTTTTCTTGCCTCATTTATTTTCATTCGTGATTTGATCAGCTTCTTGATCAATGCGATAGGGAGGGGTTTATTGTTGGGAAAACGAACGGTTCCTGTGGAGGTTTCATACTTCTTTAGTTCACTTTTATTTTCCTATATAACTGGCGTGGGCACATAAAGCCCAATGTGATTTTTATAAGCCGCAAAATACGCTAATCGTCCCTTGTAGCTATAATAAGGCATCCCATAACTGATGCGTTCCTCGGCACCTGGAGCTGTGGTTCTGATTGCGGCCCTCAGTTCTTTAAGCTTACCCCGCAATTCCTTAGGAGCTTCCGAAATGTAGGAGTCTACATCCTTTGGCACTTTTCTCATTTGTTTACCACCATTCTTTATTTGTCTTGAAAGATTTCAGGATTTAAAAAAAAATGCTCTCACCAGAAGTCCAGCTCAAATTTTTACATGTCATAGCCAAACTCATCAAACACAAATTTCCATTTGTTATACAGTTTCTCCTTAACGGCAGAATCTACGTTGTAGCTGTTTGCCTTAAAAAATTTCTGAGTCGTTGCATATTCGTAAAAAAATTTTTTAGTAGCTTCGAAATTATTTAACCCGAGGGTTGTATAAATTTTTTGTACATTCTCTAATGGATGCTGAATGAAATCCTCGTATTTTATCTCAACGAGATTTCCCTCTGGGATAAGGCTTCTTGTTTCAAAGTATTTCTTGTACATCTGAGCATAGAGGTCTACCATGTGTCCTTCGAGTTTCTGCATATCATGTTTCTGGACACAATAGATAGGTACTACTATCCGCAGGAACCTCATCATTGAATAATAAAGATGGTACGGGTTTCGATAGATGTTAATAAACTGTGCATCTGGGAACATTTCTAGAAGATGTTGTATCCGAGCAGTATGCGCAGGGTTTTTTAATATCAAGCGTTTTCCGTCTCGATAGTACGTTAATTTTTTTAAAAAATAAAGGTATGTTTCTTTCCATTCGTCTATTACTTCTTTGGAGACATTTTCCATGGTTACGAACTTGTTGTAAAAACCCATGTTTTTTGGGAAGATCCAACCATTGTAGTATGCGTAGGGAATGAATGCACCGATGGCGTATTCTTCTTCCTGGGGTAAATCAGTCCCCATAGGCACATCATCCATAGGTCTTTTTTCTGTGATACTTCCGGCAAGGACTGGTTTAAAAATTTTTTCACTACCAAGGAAAACACCTGGTACTGTTGCAGTGAACGTTGAACAAAAACCAAAAGTCGTATCAAGCGATAACATGTTATGGATATACGTTGTGCCGCTCCTCCAGTGACCGATGATGAAAAGAGGAGGATGTTTTAGTTCGGTTTGCTTTATCTTTTTGTTGAATTGTAAATTCTCTTTAAGGCGAAAAGGTGCGATGATATTACTTAATGTGGTCGCATATAGCGCACGTGGCATGTATCGCACGCTTATGAGAAATTTATTTTGTGCATAGAGACGGAAAAGGTTCGTGACACTAGCACCAGCGAGAGGCTCGTATTTTACGTCAAAGACATTTCCGTGCAGTTCCAACGATTTCGCCATATAGTGCGCACGACATAGATGCTTGATATATAACAATTAGCATTTCAATGCTTGCGACAAGGGGAGCGGGAAAAAGGATTTGAACCAATGTTTACCTGTGAAAATTAATGTTTTCTCTTGTGGTCGAAAAATTGTTAATATATCTATTTTTCTTGCAATATATTCCCTTTAAGACGAGTACGTTCGAAATAAATTGCTATAGGAAATCCAAAAAACCAGGTTACCATCGCATAGAGCGGATTAAAAAATGAGATAGGTATAGAAATCAAAAAAATAATTGGGGAAATTAAAAGTCGTACCGTGAGGCGCCAAACATACTTTGGTTGAAGGGTCTCATCCACCAAGCGATATCCTTTTGAAGCATGTATCCAAAGTAGACACATACTTATCCCTGTTGCTGCGAGAAGGACGGCATACACAATCACCGCACTCTGGTTGGCGGGATATTTTCCTATTAAGTCATTAGGAAATGGAACCAAGACNNAAAACTAATGAATTTTGGTAAAAGTCCGATGATCTCGTTGTTCAACTGAGATGCAATGAGGTTTTGGGGGAGCTGGATGACCCGAATATCAATCGCAAGAAGTGTAATTGCGAAAGCAAAAATCGCATCGCTAAACAGAGATAATCTTTCGATACTGAAACCGTGTGGGTTTTGTTGGTCTAAGTTTTTTACAGATTTATTCATTGTCATTGTAATTTTTCGACACAATATAAATTCTCTGATTTTTCTTCTTTTCAGAGATATAAAAAATGTAAGAGATGCAGGGGAAGGGATTTGAACACTAAAATACCTGTAAAATTTAACCTTTACTCCTGTTGACTTCATAACGTAGATTTAATTAATAAAGTGATTATTTGAGACTATAATCTAAGGCGACATAGGTATGGACAAAAAAGTGGATGAATATATCCAAAAGCAAAAATCACCGCAAAAAGAAATTTTACAAAAAGTAAGAAAAATCTTCCAAAAAACTCTTCCAAGTTGTGAAGAAAAAATGACTTGGGGAGTCGTAACGTTTGCAGGAGGTAAATTTTATATCGCAGCAATGAAAAATCGTGTTCATGTCGGCTTTGCAATCACAGGATTGAACAAAGAAGAGATACGTTTGTTTGAGGGAAGCGGTAAAACAATGAGGCATATAAAAAT
>DAYE01000103.1 GCA_002506745.1 Euryarchaeota archaeon UBA33 | reverse complement strand
TATCTTTTCCAAACATTTAAATAAAAGCAGAGGTTATTAATTTGTAACCTGTTTTTACAGCGGAGGAATAAAAAATGCCTACTAAATTACGAAGGAACGGAATCGTTTTTTGTATAATTATATTTGTTATCGGAGCAAGTGTTGCATCAGCATCCCACAACGAACCATCGTTGAATTCTCAACAGCTCGTTCGAGGGAACACATTATATGTTGGTGGAGCTGGACCTGGCAATTATACCACCATTCAAGATGCGATTGATGACGCTTCAGATGGAGACACCATTGTAGTGTATCCAGGGATCTATTATGAACATCAAGTGCTCATTAACAAAGCACTCATCATCCAGGGGGCTGGATGGGCGACAACGATCATCGATGGAAGCGATGCACTTCTTACCGATGTAGGTCTCGTGAGAATCGTTGCGAGCGGTGATGTATCTTTCCAGGGATTTACAATACGAAATGCCGGTGGGCCATCGGGATATGGTGGTGGTGATGGCAAGCTGAATATGGGGATTGTCGTTCTGTCAAGCTCCCCTGATATCACGTACACTATTTCTTCGAATAAAATCATTGGAACACAGAACCCGAATGATAATTACGATTGGGGGTTCTATGCTATTAGTGGTGGAAAAGAAAACATCATATTTTCAGAGAACATCGTCACGCAGACCGGTTGTAACAATATCGTCGTTGAGAAAACCACAGGATCTTCTGATATATGTTTTAACATGCTTGATGCAGGATGCTGGGGGATTGACCCAGTCTATTATATGACGTACGATGGAGTGGATATTACCTCCTTACAGATGATTCGGAACAATACCATTGATGTTGGCACCGGTATTAACCCAGGGGGCTCTTCAAACAACAAAGTCACCGGCATTGGTTTTTCAAGCGCGTATTTGGGTTGTACCGGGGTTCCCGACACGGGAAGATACACGAATATTGTCATTAACGGGAATAGTATTAATAATGTAAAGGAATGGAGGCGAGGAATATCATTAGATAATTTTGCTTGGGGCGATGGATCAGGAGGAGAGATACTCAACGCTCACTTAGAACGCAATAGCATCAATGGTGTCTCAACTTCACCGACGAGCTTTGGAATCCGCCTCTCGGGGCTTGTCACGAACACGTACATCCGAGAAAATCAAATCACGAATTGTGACATGAGCTTCTGGGGGAGAACCGGGTATTATGGCGAGAGCACCGCATATCCAGGGACAACAAACATTCATTTCAACAATTTCCAGGACAATGCGCAAGGGTTTGTCTGGGAAGGATCAACAATCCTGAATGCGGAACACAACTGGTGGGGAGATCCCTCCGGTCCACGACACCCCGATAACCCTAGTGGTACTGGAGATAATGTGAGCGGTGCAGTTGATTTTACACCATGGCTTATGTACTATGGGCCTGAGACGTCGCTTCCAACAGTAAATATCATATCACCAGTAAAAGGATATATCAACATCAATCTGCTCGATTTTATTGTTCTGAAGTTAAAAAGCTTTACGACAGTAGTGATTGGAAAAATCGTGGTCTCCGCCAACGCATCGGATAATCAGTCTGGTATCGAACGAGTTGAGTTTTATGTCGATGAAGTGCTCAAAGACACGCTGTATTCTGCCCCGTATCACTGGAAATGGACCGATCGAGGGCTCTTTTTCCCCTATACGCTGAAGGTGGTCGCATACGATTACTACGGGAATTTTAACTCCGCGAGTATAAAGGTATGGAAGATAGCTTAGAAAAATTACTGTATCCCAAGAGTACGATGAATAAGGGACCACCACAGGACTGCATCACCAAGAAATGAAACGCCAAAATAAATGAGGATGACGCCTTAACTCTCTCTGCGTTTGCTCTTTTTTGCTTTTTTTCAGTAAGCCTATGATTCGATACAACTCGAAGCACCAGATATTTTAATTATATGATGAGATGTAGGGTGTTTATCTATGGACGAAAAAGTAGCGGCTCAGGTTATTACAAAATACCTCAAGAAAGGTAACATGGCGCGTTGTTTACGCGATATCCTACCCTCAGCGAATCTGTCGAAGAAACAACGAGAAGACATTGCTGACATTGTTCATACGGTGGTCCGGTGGAAACGGCTCTTTGAACATATCATCGAGACACGAGGTCTACGAGTTTCTGCGGAGACGTATGTAAAACTTGCAAGGGAAGGCGCACAAGCAGATGCTTCTTCGTATCCCTTTGAATACCGGTATTCCTGTTCTTCGTATGTAGCGAACATCCTTAAAGATCATGGAGATTGGGTTGAATATCTCAACGAAACACCGCCAACTACTCTTTGCGTGAATTTCAATAAAAGTACTATTGATGATGTTATCTCCAAACTCCAAGAGGAGTCTCTGCCCGCTGAGCGTTCCCTTCTCCCAACCGCTCTTCTCACCACCTCGATTAGTAAATACTCAAAAGTCATCCAGGAACGTTTCGCGCATGTCCAGGATGAAAGCAGTCAGCTTGTAGCATTTCTTGCAGCGTCTCTAGGGACCTCTCTTTTTGATTTCTGTGCAGGAAGCGGAGGAAAAAGTCTTGCTATTGCGTCCATGACTAACAATAAAAAAAAGCTTTATGCGTATGAGATAAACGCCATAAAACGAGCAACATTGAAGCAACGATGCAGCGAATATAATGCGAACGTTATCATAGAAGATACTTTACCGAAAAAAAAATTTGATCTGGTATTAGTTGATGCTCCATGTACAGGTCTTGGAGCAGCGAGAAGAAACCCAGAGGCAAAATATGTAGAAGGTGCTGATGATTTTCCATCGAAACAAGATTCCATTCTACGTCAAGCCGCAACGCATGTCAAACCTAATGGATTGCTTTTCTATGCAGTCTGTACCATAACCCCTCAGGAGACATCTAATGTCCTAGAGAAATTCATTAGTGATAATGATTATTCTCTGTTGCAAAGTGAAGATTTCCCGTATCATGAGTATCTGCTGGAAAATAAGTATGGTTTTGTCACGAGGCTTCCTCGTGGTGATCTGTTTTTTATCTCAGTTTTGAAAAAACCACTTTAAAGAACAGAGAAGAAAGCGAGGAAGGAGGGGAAAAAATATGAAGAAGTAACATGAGAATACTGTTTTTCCCTTCCTCACCAGATACTTATTTCTTCGTTCTGGTATTTAAATCTGTGCTGATAGAATGCTACAATGGTATTCTGATTTCTGTTTTCACATCTTATACATGACAAGCCCGGAGAGCATCTTTGGCAAGAAGTACGTCGATTTTTGAGGCATATGTTCACTTGCATCTGCGATCGCTTTTAATTGGTCAATTTTAGTCGCGTTGATGAGAAACGAGAAATCATATTTACCTTCGTCAACCTGTTGGATTGCCTCGCCATCGACCCGTGTGTATTTCACATGGTCTTCAAGGTTCTTTTCAGTAATGCCAAGGAATTCCTCCAGGATGAGTTTATGCAGGATTGAGACGTCAAGTGTTCTCCATGTTTTTGAATGGTCCCTTGCTTTTTGGTCCATGACTTGTTCATCTTTCAGTGTTAAGATATAGTACATCCCTTTTGTGTAGAAGGCTAGCATGTGCTTGTCATCTGTTTTGATATCATTCATGATTTTTTTGCCTATTTTCTGATAATCTTTCTCTAAATTCGTGATCGATTTTTTTTCTACGATAAAGTATTTCTCAAGTTTTTTACTAAGTTCATCAAAATTTACATGTGACATTTTAATGAAACGATGCGTTGGGAGAATGGAGAGACCAGGATCGAACATATTGCAGAGAACCACCATGATGTAATTGAACGGAGCGTTTGGGTCTTTGTTTCCTGTTTGTTCTCGTTTCTCTGCTGCGTAATTAATGGAGGTCTGATACCGATGGTGTCCATCTGCGATGAACAGGATTTTCTTTTCTAGCTCATTGAGAATTGCTTGGATTGCTTTTGTGTTGTCAAGGCGCCAGAGCTGATGGGTGAATCCATCATAGCCTTTTACGTTGATGAGTGGTGTATCAATGGCGGCATCCATTGTTTTTCGGATGATGTCTTTTTGATCCATGTACATGAGTTGGATAGGTTCCAGGTTCGCATAGCAGGCTCGCATGAGATTTAATCGATCAGCCTTTGGTTTTGCCAGTGTCTTTTCATGGGCTTTTACTGTTTTGTAATCGGGGTCTAGTTTCAGGAGGACAAAAAATCCGTTCATTTGTTTTTTTTCTTTGTTCACCGTGTAATCAACTTTATAGGGAAATATCGCAGTGGCCTGTGAAGGTATCAAGATTTTTTGTTGCTGCCAGACGTCAAATAATTGCTTTGCTCTTGTGTATCGATTATTTAGATCTGTATCGTCTGGTAATATTTTTCCTAAAATGAGTTTGACGAAATTGAACTCATTTTTGTTGTAGAGCTCGTTTTGCATCTGTTCAGAGATAATGTCATAGGGTGGTGACATGACATCGTCAAATTTTTTTATTTTCTCCGTGTTATAGATCATTCCTTTAAATGGGGCAATTTCAACCATACGAAGTAAGCCTCCTACATTGTTTTGATTTCGGTATCTGTTTGATCATTAAATATGTTGTGAAAAGAAATAAATCAGAGTATGATTCTTTCCTTTTTAGGGGAAATCGCCAACTATTGTTATATCGATAATTATATATATTTAATAGAAACATTTAAATGAACAAGGAGAATTACTTTACTAATAGAATAATTGTTGATAGGAGGAATCACAATGAAAAATACATTAGTAGCAAAAAGTATGATTGCTAGTATTGTCATACTCTGTATTGGAGCAAGTAGCGTCAGCGCGTATAATATACAATCGTCTCTGAATCCTCAACCGATGGATCGGGGAATCCTGTATGTTGGTGGGGCTGGACCTGGGAACTACACCTCAATTCAAAAGGCAATCGACAATTCAAGCAGTGGTGACACCATTTTCGTCTTTGCTGGGACTTATAACGAGAATGTCGATACCAAACTGAAAAAAGTTGCACTAATTGGAGAAGATCGCGATACAACGATCATACAGGGGCTAACAACTAATCCTGTTGTTCGGATTGGTAACAGCGATACGTCTATTGAAGGGTTCACTATGATTGGAACATCTGTTGAAATCATCCTTCATGTTGTGACACTATGTGACGATGTGTTTATCACGAACAATGTGATTAAAAACGGGGTCCAAGGGATCTCCTTGGCCATTACCACATCTAGGATTACGATCACTGATAACACGATTATGGATAACGTTTATATTGGTATTCAGGTTCAATCATCGACATATGATCTCATCCAAGGAAATACTATCAAGAACAATGGGGCACAAGGGGTCGACGTATCTCTGAACAGCAACCATAATTCGATTCTCAATAATACCATAACAGGTAACGGTGAGGAAGGTATAGCGATAGGTGGTCTGGCTAGTACAGAAAACACTGTCCAAGGGAATGTCATTTCTGATAATAAAATCGGTGTCCGGTTCACTGGTGGTGCTGGTTCAAACGAGATCAGAAGCAACAGTATTGAAGGGAGCGCCATGGAAGGGTTGCTGCTTTCATCAAGCAATGAAAATACGATTGAGATGAATAATTTCATTGATAATAAACGACAAGCGACCTTTAAGATTTCTTCACGGAACGTCTGGGATGCAAACTACTGGAGCAACTGGGTCGGGGTAAAGTTTTCAGCACCGATATTCCAGAAGTTCCCCAAGGTAATCCTCGGTGGGGTTCGTATGAACTTTGATAAAAACCCAGCATTAGAGCCCTATAACATCTCAGGGGCCATCTAAAACCCTCCCCTTTTTTTTCTTTTTTTTATCTAAACGAATCGACACTTATCCAAAATAAATAAAATTTTTTCTCCGATATGATTATATTATGATACGTGTTTTTGGTCTGTGAAGTTGGTTATTGCCTTACTAAAAGGAGAGTAGATGAAATGAAATATAGAGATGTATTGACGACAGCTCTTATCCTTGGCTTCTTTCTTTCACTGGTGTACACCATTGGTGTCGCACAATCGGTGTATTGGTGGATCGTTCCTATCGCGTTTGGGATAGCCCTGGTCTGGGCAATTTACTACCTCTGGCTGACGTAATTTGAATTCTTTGATTTCTTATTATTTTTTTTGCATAAAAATTATGAGCAGATTCTTTTCATATCCGTCATCAACAAAGAGAAACGTTTATAGAACTCAGGCGATTCAGCACCTTAGATGAAGTCACACACACTCAATCAAGCGAAACAACTCCTACATGAGCACAATCTCTGTGATTCGTGTCTTGGGAGATTATTCAGAAAAGAGATCAGAGAAGGGAGCAATTCAGAGAAAGGACAATGGATACGAACACAAATTCATGAAAAACAAAAGATACCTGCGAAAGACTGCTGGTTATGCGAAGGACTCACCGATGAAATCCATCATTTTATCGGTCTGATAATAAAAACGTTGGAACAGTACGAGTTTGACACCTTTCTCATTGGTTCAAAAATAGACGAAGACATTCAAGAAAAAGAACAACAGCTCTGGATACAGCTAACGCTTGAAGGTGCTGAACCCATCAAAATGGAGATCAACAGAGAAATAGGGAAAATACTCGAACCGCAATTAAAGAAAACCGTTGATATCCCAAATCCTGACATCATGGCCATAATTGATACAGCATATGACGTAGTCACCCTTCAGATAAGTTCTCTCTTCATTTATGGACGCTATAGGAAATTACAACGAGGGATCCCTCAAACAAAATGGCCCTGCCAGATTTGCCAAGGCAAAGGCTGCAAGAAATGTCAGTACACAGGAAAACTCTATGAGACCACAGTCGAAGAACTCATCGCAAAGAACGCATTAAAGCTGACCCAGGGGACCGATGAATCTTTGCATGGGAGCGGACGAGAAGACATCGATGCACTCATGCTAGGGACTGGGCGACCGTTTGTTCTTGAAATCAAAAATCCTAAGAAAAGGAACATCGACCTTGTCAGCTTAGAAAAAGAAACAAACAGCACGTTTAAAAATAGTATTGAAATCTCTTGTTTACGATTTTCCAATCGAGAAGAGATCGCTCGTATTAAGGCAGCTGAATTTCGAAAGATCTACCGGGTTACCATTGAAGCCGGGCAACCTTTGAATAAAGAAAAACTTATAAAGGTGGCTCAGTCATTACAGGGTCAACTCATAAAGCAGTTCACACCTACTCGAGTAGCCCATCGTCGGGCTAACAAGATTAGAGAGAGACACATCTACAACTGCACCATTGAATCGGTAGATGGTATCATAGCCAGCTTAACGCTTGAGACAGAATCCGGCACCTATATCAAGGAATTCGTCTCTGGTGATAACGACAAAACTCAACCGAACCTCAGTGAACTCATAGGCATTCCCTGTAAGGTAAAAGAACTCGATGTAATCGATGTCAAGGGGGAATAACAAGATATGAAACGATCAAAAGGAACACGAAGTAAAAGCAGATATATCATGAGAAAAAAACCGCGAACACGCGGGGTTACCTCTTCAACAAGAGCGTTACAACAATTTGAAGTAGGAGCTAGCGTCGCCATTGACATTAATTCAGCGGTACACAAAGGAATGCCACATCCTCGGTTCCAAGGGCATACCGGAAAAGTTGAAGGTATCCAAGGAAACGCGTATCTAGTTGGTCTGACCGTTGGGAAAAAACATAAAACTATTGTCGTGCTGCCAGAACATCTGGGGAGAGTTCTCTAAATGGAAACATCAACAGAAGAAACTAGTAAAATCATTTCCCTTGCAGAAGTAAAAAACATGCTTAAAAAAATCAGTAAAGAACGAAAAGAACTCCTTTATGAGCAGAAAATAGCGTTGGAACATGCAGAAACATTCGCGAAACTCTCTGCGAAACAAACCAAAGACCTAATCACGGAATTAATGAAACTTGACCATGTCGAAGAACTCTATGCATATAAGATAGCGGATATTCTCCCAAGGACAGAAGATGATATTAAAGCTATTTTTGCAAAAGAACGATTCACACCAAATGATAAAGAAATAAAAAATATCCTTGAGATTGTAAAAAAACACTCTATTGAATAGTGGTGGGGGTAGGAAAAATTGGAAGATTATGTCTATGTCTTGGATTACTTGGCAAAAGGACGCGGGGATCTCCCAGCCTTTAAGAGAAATCCAGTAGTGTACGGTATTGGGGAAAGCCAGTACACATTTCTTGAGTTAATACCGAAACGAGATGCGACATTTACCACAGGCGAACGTATCTATGTCGGAAAAGACCCGACGCTCCGAACAAAAATTGAGAAGATAAAAGGGAGGATCAATTTTGAGGATCTCACCTCCACGGCTACCGGGGAGCTCCCCTATGTTTTATTGGACATTGTCCATAGCAATGAATCACGGTATGTGAAATTTTTCAACGAGGCTTCTGCGATATCAACTCGGTACCATGTCCTTGAGCTCTTACCGGGTCTAGGAAAGAAGATGATGCTTGAAATCCTTGATGAACGAAAAAAGAAACCATTCACCACTTTTAAAGAGATGCAGGATCGGATTGATTTCCTCAGATCCCCAGATAAACTTATCTCCAAGCGTATCGAATTGGAGTTATCGGACCCAAATCAGAAGTACCGTATCTTTACGCGCCTGCCATTGAGTCGGGATCATCAATTCTGAGTATGGTAAAACCACGTCTAGGGCAGCATTTTCTTATTGATTCCTCGGTTGCCCAGCGAGAAATCGCTTATGCGGGGATAACGAAGAACGACGTGGTTCTTGAGATTGGTCCCGGAAAAGGGATCATCACATGTTTATTAGCCGAGAAAGCAAAACAGGTCATCGCGATAGAGATCGATAGACACCTCGTCGAGTATTTACAGACCATGCTGCCCAAGAATGTGACATTGATTTGCGCAGATGCTCTTTCAGTTGATTTTCATAGCCTTCCCCGATTTACCAAAATCGTCGCAAACCTCCCTTTCGAGATATCATCACCAATTATGTTTAAATTTCTGCAATCGACATTTTCAGTAGCAGTATTGATTTTTCAAAAAGATTTCGCAGAACGTCTCGTAGCTTCTCCTGGGACAAAAGATTATTCCCGGCTGACCGTGGGTGTTTCATACAAAGCCCAGTGCAGGATGTTAGAAACAGTACCAAGAAATTGTTTTTCCCCTCAACCAAAGGTGGATTCCTCGATCGTTGAGATCATACCATACCAAAAACCAAGATTTACAGTTAAGGATGAACAATTTTTTTTCGAGTTGACAAAACAGCTCTTCAACCACCGACGGAAAAAAATACGATATACGATCAAATCAA
Organism: Euryarchaeota archaeon UBA33; assembly: GCA_002506745.1. Taxonomy (GTDB): domain Archaea; phylum Thermoplasmatota; class E2; order DHVEG-1; family DHVEG-1; genus SM1-50. The sequence goes on along the minus strand of DAYE01000103.1, from coordinate 2,854 downwards.
TCTATGGGAATATCGAACAACTCCCCTTCCTTGATCAACGAGTTGAGGAACTTACCCCTGAGCAGATCGGGCAATTAAGCGATCAGTTATACCATTTCATCTGATGCTTCCAGCCCGTATTTCATTTTCTAAAGAAATAGCGAAACGATGTTTTGTTGAATCCAGCTAAATACTCCGACGAAATCAAGGATCATCAATATTGCGAAAAACAAGAAAAAAAATAATAAAATACGCAGGGTGAAGCGAATAAACTGCCAAATCAGAAGCAAGACAATCAAAGCAACGAGAAAGATAGCCCACAAGGGAATTGATAGGGAAAGGAACTCCATCGCCACCGACGAAAAGAATCGACTGAACACTTTTAACCATTTTGGAAAAACCGATAAAATTTCGTAGTAGAAACCATTAAAAAATCATTTGGTATGAGAACACCTGGCCACGATGATGAAACACTATCTCACACTAAGTGCTGCAACGTGCTGAAAAATGGGCGAACTGAGTGGTCATGACATTGCTGTATTCCCAAACATACAAAAACTTGGACTCCATGTCGATTTTGTGTATCTTCACCATGACTTTATTAAACCAGATTTAGTTGAACGACGGGAGTATCAATGGAATATCGCGAACTCTGCAACAAACGCAAGCACTCTTGTCGTACTCCCTACAGGTATGGGAAAAACGATTATCGCACTTCTTGTCATAGCAAAAGAACTGGCGAAAGATAAAAACATCTTGTTTCTCTCACCGACCAAACCTCTTGTGAACCAGCATGCTCAGTCATTGGCAGTTTTTCTTACGTTACCTGATTCAGTCGCGGTTTTCACTGGGGAGGTCGCTCCAGAAAAAAGAATAGCGCTCTGGAATAGCAAACGTATCATTGTGTCCACCCCGCAGGTAATAGAAAACGATTTGATCGCACATCGATATGATCTTTCGAAGATATCTCGAATTATCTTTGATGAGGCTCATCGTGCAGCCGGGAATTACTCCTATGTTTTTATCGCAGAGATGTTCAAGAAACAACAGAATGAACGACGTTGTCTTGGTATGACCGCATCTCCTGGGAACAACCTCTCGGAAATTCTCGAAGTCTGTAAGAACCTTGAAATTACCAATATCGAAATACGAACAAAAATAGACCCTGATGTTCGACCATATGTCCATGACCTCGAAATCAAATGGAAAGAAATACAGCTCCCTGTTGAATTTAATTATACACTGCAGCTGCTTAGAAAAGCACTCTCTGAACGGCTGATTACTCTGAAAAACATCGGTGTGCTTGACTCTGCATCAGTCAGCCTCATCAATCGGAAGAAACTTCTGGAGATCCAACAGACCATTCAAAATGAGCTTCGTTCCAGACAACAGCCGCCTCAGGATCTCTTCAAGGCTGCTTCAATGCAAAACGCAGCAATTAAGCTGGTGCATGCTATTGAGCTTTTACAGACACAAGGAGTCAACGCATTAAAGAGTTATGTCACTCGTCTGACAAATGAGGCAACCTCGAAGGGTGGGAGTAAAGCATCACGGGATATCTTAAGTGACCCTAACGTCCTGGAAGCGATCGCTTATATCAAATCACTGAAGATCGAGCATCCAAAGATCCAGGAAATCGTCAATATTATCAAAGATCAGTTTTCTCGTAAGAATGATTCGAAAATCATTGTCTTTACACATTATAGAGATACCTCACAATTTGTCCTGAAACAACTCGAAGGATTACCGCTCGTAAAACCTGTTCGATTCATAGGACAAGCTGGAAAAGACAATGATAAGGGTCTGACACAAAAAGAACAAATCGACATCATTAAACGCTTTAAACAGGACGAATTCAATGTCCTTATCGCAACCTCGGTTGCTGAGGAAGGACTTGATATCCCCTCAACTGATCTTGTAGTCTTCTATGAACCGGTCCCCTCCGAGATACGCACGATTCAGAGAAAGGGCAGAACCGCCCGACAGATGGCAGGAAAGGTGATCATCCTCATCGCAAAAGGAACTCCCGATGAGGCGTACTACTGGTCAAGCCGGCAGAAAGAACGTCGGATGCATCAGGAGCTTGAGGTATTACGAAACGCACTGCGGAATAAAATCCAGGATCCTACAGCGATTTATCAAACCGCTCTTCATCAAGAAAACCAGAAGAAACTAGAAGAATATCCGAAAAAATCCTCTGTCAAAATCATTGTTGATCACCGAGAATCCCGCTCACCGGTTATGCGGTTTCTCACGCAAAAGGACGTCCTCGTCGAACCGCAACAACTTGATGTGGGGGATTACATCATCTCTTCTCGCATCGGCGTCGAACGAAAAACCGTGGATGATTTCCTTGGTTCACTAATCGAAGGAAAACTCTTTGTCCAAATGAAAAACCTTCGGGCGACCTATTCCCGACCACTCCTACTCATCGAAGGGGAAGGGCTTCTTACGAAAAGAAACATGAGTCATAACGCTATTTTTGGGAGTATTGCGGCGATCATCGTCGACTTTGGCATCCCCATCATCACGACACAAACCGCTCAGGAAACCGCGGATTTCCTCGCAGTCATGGCACAGCGAGAGCAAAAAGAAGGGGATCGAGCAGTTGCGATACGAGGGGAGAAAACAGCACGCACGGTCTCGGAGCAACAACAATTCCTCGTGGAAGGACTCCCGAATGTGTCAGCGGTCCTTGCTCAACGGCTCCTGCAGCATTTCGGGTCTATTAGAGCCCTTGCGAATGCAACAGAGGAGGAACTCTGTAAGATCTCTGGCATTGGCAAAAACATAGCTGGAGATATCCTGAAAATCCTCAATGCAGGTTACCTGAAAGAGTAGCCTAAATATTTAAAGCCAAAGCAAAGGACATCTA
>DAYE01000003.1:3983-4181 GCA_002506745.1 Euryarchaeota archaeon UBA33 | reverse complement strand
AAGGATATCACTGAACAGAAGCACGCGGAAGAGAAACTACATCGGTCTGAAGAGATGTTTTCTAAAGCATTCCGGTTGAGTCCAGAAAGCATTACATTAACTTCTTTAAAAGAGGGTCGCTATGTTGATGTTAACGAGAGTTTCTTGCATGTAATCGGTTATAGTCGTGATGAGGTAATTGGTCGCACTGCAACCGAA
>DAYE01000003.1:0-3955 GCA_002506745.1 Euryarchaeota archaeon UBA33 | reverse complement strand
AGAATGAAATCCATCATTCAGGGATTATCGATTGCTGCGTTTGTTATCGACAGCAACCACCAAGTTCTCTACTGGAATAAAGCATTGGAGCAGCTCAGTAATATCCCTGCTAAGGAAATTGTTGGTACAACGAATCAATGGAAGGCATTTTATCCTCAAAAGAGACCCTGCATGGGAGATATCCTCATAGATGGTGGTTTAAATGATATCGAGAAATGGTATGCAGGAAGATATAAAAAATCATCGTTNNAACTTCGTTGACCTCTATTACCAGACTGATATGCAAGGGATCATTATCAATGTCTCTCCCTCCTGTTTCGTTCTCTCTGGTTGGAAGCCTGAGGAGCTAATTGGTCGCCAGGTCCTTGAATTTTACCCTGACCCGGAACAGCGGAAAGCCCTTATTGAGAAACTCCACCGAGATGGTGCGGTTTCCGACTATGAAACCACCCTCTTGAATAGGGATGGACGACATTTATCGGTTTCGGTCTCCAGTCATCTTATCAGGGACGAACAGGGAAATCCCAAATACGTGGAAGGTACGATCCGCGACATCACCGAGCGCAAGCAGGTGGATGAGGCGTTACGAGCGAGTGAGGAACGATTCCGACTGGCTGTCTCTGGCCTCACTGATATTCTTTACGAGTGGAACATCAAAACGGGTTCGATGCAGTGGTTTGGGAAAATCGATTCTCTAATGGGGTACGAGAACGGGACATTCCCCCGAACCATAGATGCTTTTTTGAAACATATTCACCCAGAGGATGTTAATAATGTTAAAGAAGTCGCGACTAACGGTTTGAAGTCACATCAAAAGTGGCAGGGGGCGTATCGGGTTTTTAACAAGGAAGGTGCGGAGCTTTATTGGTATGGCGCAGGAATAGGTGTATATGATCAAGAGGGGAATCCTGTAAAAGTTGTGGGAGCTGTCACAGACATCACCGAGCGCAAGCGGGAAGAAGAGGCGTTGGCGCAGCAGAATGAAGCATTGTCACAACTCAGCCGTTTTTCCATCGAATTATCAATGTTGTCATCGGAAGATAATCTCGAAGCGTTCATTATTAAGCGGATTAAAGAAATTGCCGGCGCCGAAGTGGCAATGTTCTCCGATTATAATTCTACAAACCGAACAACGACCACCAAACATATTGAAATGGAGCCCGGGCTGCTCGAAAAAGTCGTTAGTTTGCTTGGCACACAAGTGACGAAAATCCACTCTGTCGTAACTGATGAGATGTACCAGCAGATGACAACAGAAATCATTGGGTTCCAGAAAACTTTGCATGAGGTGAGCTTAGGGGCTATCTCGCGTCCAGTGGGAGCAGCGATACAGGCATTACTGAAGGTGGACCGGTTCATCGGATTAGCCTATATCATAAACGGGAAACTTTATGGTACATCCATACTCGGAATGAAGAAAGGTCAGCCCGATCCGCCGAAGAAAATATTAGAGAACTTCATTTTCATGGCAGCATTGTCTTTACGACGCAAGCTGGCGGAGGAAGAGCTGCGTCGAAGCGAGGAACAATATCGCCTGGTAACAGATAATGCTTCAGATATCATTTGGACAATGGACCTGAATCTCCGATTCACCTACTTTAGTCCCTCAAACGAAAAATTGACCGGTTACACTACAGAAAAAGCTTTGACACTTTCTCTTGATGAGTTACTTACACCTGAGAGCGTAGAACGTGCCTTGCAAGCCTTCACTGCAGAAATGGAACTTGAAAATAACCAGGAGAAAGACCTTTCTCGATCCGTAACCCTTGAATTAAATGAAAAACGAGCAGACGGTANNTTCCCTGTAGAGGTACGAATGTGTTTTCTGCGTGATGTTCAAAACAACCCGGTTGGTATCCTAGGCATTACACGTGATATCACTGAGCGTAAGGCGACAGAGGTAGTACTTGCGACGTCGGAGCGCAGATATCGAAGTTTGTATAATAATTTGAGAGACGGATCTGCGGCTGTGGATTTGCAGGGAAAAATCATAGAATGCAATAATGCTTTTGAAAATATGCTTGGATATTCCATAGAAGAACTCAAGAGCATAACCTTTGAAGAGATCACGCCCATGAAATGGCATGATATTGAAAAGAAAATTCTCGAAGAGCAGGTTATTAGACGTGGTTATTCCGATTTATACGAAAAAGAATATAGACATAAAGATGGTAAAATCTTTCCTGTTGAATTACAGACCTATGCTATTCGTGATAATGAAAATCAATTATGTGGTTTCTGGGCTTTTATACGTGATGTCACTGTACGTAAACAGATGGAATTAGCACAAAAGGAAAGCGAGGAAAAATATAGAAGTATTGTTGAAAATACTCAGGATGTTATTATGCTTACTGCTCCAGATGGCCGAGTGTCATATATGAGTCCAGCCTGTGTTCGTGTGTTAGAATATAATCCCGATGAGTTAGTTGGAAAAATCCCGGAAATTTTTTATCCTGATGACGTCGAGAAAGTACATAATGCACTCTCAAGTGCAATGCAGGGGGTTAGCGGATCGAATCTCGAATATCGCATTCNNGCAGAAAATCGAAGAATTGGAAAAATACAAAAGTGTCACGGTGAACCGAGAGGTTAAAATGGTTGATTTGAAAAATGAGATTAATGAGTTGTGTAAACAACTGAATCAGAAGCCGAAATACCCAAGCGTTTGAGCGATTAAAAAAAGGTAAGGCAGCCATGAAATTGCGAACGAAATTAGTAATAGTCATCGGTGTGGGATTTTGTATCCTTTGCTTAGTTCTGAGTATAACCTTGAACGCTATGATTATTGTGAGCTATTCAGACTTGGAAGATAAGACCGTCTCTGAGAATGTCGGACGGCTTTTAAACCAATTAAATCAAGAAAATAGTAATCTGAAAGCAGTAGCTTCCGATTGGGCATTTTGGAATGACACGTATTCTTTTATAAATGATACAAGTGAGGAGTACATTCAATCGAATCTTCAATATGAAGCTTTTAAAATAATCGATATAAATTTTATGCTGTTTTATAATAACTCAGACGTATTGGTATTTAGCAGAGCCTATGATTTTCAAACGAAAAATGAGACAATTCTTCCAGCGAGTCTCTATTCATATATCTCTAACAATAAAGGTACTCTGCTGGCTCATCAAAGTTTAGAAGTCACCCAAACTGGAATTATCCTTTACGATACAAAAGAAACGCCTTTAATGATTAGTATTACTCCTATTCTTCATAGCAATAGAGACGGTCCGATTCATGGGTCATTGGTCATAGGACGATTCCTGGATGAGACGAAAGTCGAATCTTTTGGAAATGTTACACATTTGGCTGTCGGTCTCCATCCAGTATCAAGTAAAATTTCTAATGATCTTAAACATGCATCATCTACTATTGAAGGAATACCAATTGTTATTCAACCGATAAATTCAACGTATATTGCTGGATTTGTGATAATAGACGATGTATTTGGAAACCCTGTTTTTATCATGGAAGTAGGTTCAAATAGAGATATTTACAATCAAGGTCTGAATATGATTCAGAACCTTATCATTTCTCTTGTCATTACCGTAGTTGTCCTTATAGTCATCGTCGTCCTCCTATTAGATAGGTTTGTTACTTCCCGCTTAACATATTTGACCAAATCAGTAAACGACATCAAAAATTATGAAGATCTCTCAAAACATATCCAAGTAAAAGGAAATGATGAAATATCCATGCTTGTGAAAAACATCAACGATATGTTGACATCATTACAAAACACATGGGCGATGAAAGATTCAGCAGAATTTTCTTTACAGAAAAAAATCGACGAACTCGAACGATTCAAGACACTAACCGTTGATCGAGAAATAAAAATGATAGAGCTAAAGAAACAACTCGAAGAATTAAGAACAAAATCTGGGGAGAAGACGTAGAATGGATATTGCTTTTATAGGAATAGATATTGCAGCTTTTTTCTGGTTTGTTCTTTCA
>DAYE01000011.1 GCA_002506745.1 Euryarchaeota archaeon UBA33 | reverse complement strand
AGACAAGCGGACGTGGCGGGATTCGAACCCGCGATTACCGACTTAGAAGGCCGGTGCCTTATCCAGGCTAGGCCACACGCCCAAAGAGAGTAGCGCTGAGGGGGAGATTCGAACTCCCGCTCCCCTTGCGGAGAACCGGCTCTCAAGGCCGGCGCAGTGAACCGAGCTTTGCTACCTCAGCAGTGTATCAAATAATGCAAGGGTATAGGATATCCTTATAAAAAAGGGTTGTTCTATGATTTAAGAACAATCTCAATATGAACGCCGTCAGGGACCTGGATTCTCATCAGCTGTCGTAACGCACGGTCACTTGCATCCAGATCAATGAGTCGTTTATGAATACGCATCTCCCAATGGTCAATGGTCTCTGTTCCTTCTCCATCAGGGGATTTCCGACAAGGAACCCGCAACCGTTTCGTCGGCATCGGCACCGGTCCTCGCAACGCGACACCGGTCTTTTCTGCAATCATCTTAATTTGCGTACACACTTCCTCAAGCTTCGTTGATTCCGTGCTGGTCAATGAAATTCGTGCTTTCTGTGCTGGCATATTCGGTTGCCTCCATTTATTGAAATAATAAAAAGAAGAGGGGAAAAAATTACTTTACCGCCTCGACTTCTAAACAGACGCCAGCTGCGACGGTCTGCCCCATATCTCGAATGGCGAATCTCCCAAGTTGCGGGATTTTCTTTGATGATTCGATGACCATCGGACGAGTGGGAATTATCTTGACGATCGCTGCGTCACCTGTTTTGATGAAATCAGGGTTCTCTTCTTTGACTTGCCCGGTTTTCGGATCAAGTTTCTTTTGGATTTCTTCAAATCTGCATGCGACCTGTGCGGTGTAACAGTGGAAGACAGGTGTGTACCCTTTCGTTATGACAGACGGGTGGTTCAGAACCATGATCTGCGCGATGAACGACTTGGCAACAGTTGGCGGGTCATTTGTTGGTCCTGCGACGTCTCCTCTTCGGATATCTCCTTTGTTAAGACCGCGGACGTTGACGCCAATGTTGTCACCAGGCTGTGCTTGACTGATCATCTCATGGTGCATCTCAATGGTTTTTACTTCTCCGGTGACCCCACCAGGTTTCATGCTTGGTTTGAACACCAGGGTCATCCCTGGTTTCATGATACCGCATTCGACCTTTCCGACAGGAACCGTACCGACACCCTTAATGGTGTAGACATCTTGGATTGGCCATCGGAGTGGGAGATTCACTGGTTTCTCAGGAAGGACAAATTTGTCAATCGCTTTCAGGATCGTATCGCCAGTCCACCAGGTGATTCCTTTTTTATCTTTTATGTTGTCTCCCTCGAATGCAGAGACAGGAAGGAATTGGAGTTGTTCATCTTTGTAACCGACGCTTTTCGCTAATGCATGGACGTCAGCTTTGACCGCTTCATAACGGGCTTTGTCATATGGTGGTGTGGTCGCATCTATCTGGTTAATCGCAACAATCATCTGTTTGACACCGAGTGTTCGAGCAAGGAACATGTGCTCCTTTGTCTGTGCCATGACACCATGTTGTGCAGCAACTACAAGGATAGCAGCATCAGCTTGGGATGTACCGGTGATCATGTTTTTAACGAAATCTCGGTGACCAGGGGCATCAATGATCGTGATGTAATATTTATCAGTATCAAATCGTTTATGTGCAACATCAATAGTGACTCCTCGTTCTCGCTCCTCTTTCAGTTGATCGAAAATCCATGCGAGGGCAAAACTTTCTTTCCCTTTTGCTTTTGCTTCTTCTCTGAATTTATCTACCATGTGTTGTGGGAACTGTCCGGTATCAAGTAAGATTCTTCCGACGAGTGTGGATTTGCCATGATCGACGTGACCAATAATTACTAAATTTAGGTGTGGTTTTTCAGCCATAATTTTACCTCCATGANNCTTCTTATTTATAAGTTTTACCTAGATGACAGGAGACATACTAACGCATATAAAAAAATGATTTTCTATGCACGTTGCATGAGGGCTTCGACAAGGTGTTTGTAGAAGGTCGCTATCTGTTCAGCCTTGTTTTTTTCTTTTGCTTCGACGTAGACTCTAAAAATCGGTTCTGTCCCTGATGGACGCATCAGCACCCATCCGTCCGTCATGTACAATTTTAATCCATCGGTTCTATCAATATCTATAATGTCGTGATGGTTCCTCATTTCCTCTGCTAACAGATTCATGATCCGTTCTTTCTTCTCATTGGGACACACTATTTTTGTTTTAAGCATTTCATACGAGGGGATCTCCGAGATGAGTTCAGAGAGCGGTCTTTTTTCTCTTGCCAGGATTTCAAGGAGTGTTGCAAGTGACATCGCAGAATCGCGGCAGTACTGGAACGCAGGGAATATAAGCCCGCCGTTCTCTTCCCCTCCGAACACCGCATGGTTTTGTTTCATAACACCTGCGACGATGGGAGATCCGACCTTAGTGTAGATGATACTCCCGTTGTTCTGATGGACCACGTCTTCAAAACACGTCGAGGTCGTCACAGGGGTGACTGTGATCCCTCCTTTCGTTTTTCTAGTGATATATTTTCCGACAAGTGAAAGTGATTTGTCGCCCCAGATATAAGATCCGTTCTCATCAACGAAGATCGCCCGGTCTGCATCCCCATCAAGCCCGACTCCGAACGACGCATGAATCTCAGGGACTTTTTCTATAAGCAGGGTAAGGTTCTCAGGCAGGGGTTCCGAGTGACGCCCAGGAAACGTACCATCAGGTTCACAGTTCAACTCAGTCACCACGCATCCAAGTTTTTTTAAAAGAACAGGGGCGACAAGACATCCAGCACCGTTCCCACAGTCAAGGACGACATGGAATCGTTGTTTTTTGATAGAGGCGACATCCACCATTGAGAGAATTCCTTCGATGTACAGTTCTATCGCACCATCCCAGGTTGAATAATTTCCAACCTGGTCCCAATCTGAAAGAGCGAATTGTTCAGAAAAATAGATGTGTTCGATTGCCTCTTCAACGTCTTTTGTAAGCTCAGTTCCATCATGCGCTGTTCCTTTGATGCCGTTGAACTGAGGAGGATTATGAGAAGCGGTGATGATGACGCCAGCATCAAATCGTTTCTCTTTGATAGTATATTGCAGGGTCGGGGTTGGGACAAGACCGACGTCGACCACATCACAACCTGTTGAAAGAAACCCGGCGGTGACCGCAGATTTTAACATATGATTGGAAAGTCGAGCATCGGTTCCAATGGCGCATTTCGGCCGAGGTACTGTTTTTTTTAGGTACGTGCCCCAGGCTTGTCCGATTCCTAACGCAAGTGCGCTGTTCATGTCTTGGTTCACGACGCCTCTGATGCCGTTGGTACCAAAAAGCCGTGTCATATCTTCCTACTCCGTTATAGGGTTGTTTTCTTTTGTTGAATCATTTCCTGTGTTTTTTTGAGGAACCGGGTGGATACTTCCTCAAGGACAACCATAGTGTCTGCCTCTGCGGTCAATCGGATGATCGGGCTTGTGTTTGAGGCACGTATCAGCACCCATCCATCCTTGAAATCAACCCGTATACCATCCATGGTGTTCACCTGTTCATATTCCTTTGAGAGCTGCTGTTTGAGTCGTTGGATGACATCGAACTTGATGTCATCAGCACATTCGATTTCCTCTTTTCGGGTCGGATAACTGGGAGTCTCCATCACCAGGTCATGTAACGGTCTTTTGATGGTATCGAGGATGTGCGCGATCTTCAGGGGGACGACGAGTGCGTCATCGAAGAGAAAGTATTCTGGTATGATGAGATGGCCTGAGGATTCTATCCCGAGAAGCGCGCCTGTCTGTTTTGCTTCAAGTGTTAAGAAGGTATGGCCGACCTGGATTTGTTTAATGGTATATCCTAGTGGTTGTAGTTGTTCTTTGACAGATTTGGAACATTCGACGTTCACGATGATGGTTCCTTTCTTTTTTTTCAGACCATATTTACCGATGATGATCCCGGTGAGATCCGCAGAAAGAACCTGCCCAGAATTATCAACAATGACCGCCCGGTCTCCATCACCGTCAAAGGCAACACCAAAGTCACAAGTGTTTTTCTTTATCGTTTCGACAAGGGTCGTAAGATTCTTTGGTTTTGGGTCTGACGGACGTTTCGAGAACGTCGGATCAGGGTCACAGAACACCGGGATGACATGGAAACCTAACGAGGTGAAAATCTCTGGCGCTGAAAGCGTCATGCTTGCGCCACCACAGTCAAGGGCGACCGCGAGTTTTCTATTGAATTTGAACTGGGAAGTAAAGAAGTCTTTATAGCCTGTTTTTGCGTCGACAGGGGTCACCTGACCGATATGGTCCCATGAGGCTAATTCAAAGGAATCCTGGAGAACAAGGTCTCTGATCGCCATGAGGTTCTCTTCAGGGAACCCGACACCATCACCGTAGTAGAACTTGATCCCGTTCCATTCTGGGGGCAAGTGACTGGCGGTGACAAACGCGATCAGATCAGCCTTCAGTTCCCTCCCGGTGAAAAGTGTTTGCCCAAATGACGTCGTCCCCGTATGATATATATGGACTCCTGTGGCGGTGACTCCTGCGATAAACGCATGTGTGAGGCTTTGGCTGGACTGACGGATATCGCCACCGACGCAGATGTGTTTTCCCCGCATGGCTTGTTTCACATACGTTCCAGCGGCAAGCCCGATTTTGTAAAAAATATCAGGGGAGATATCTTTGTTGTACAATCCTCTGATATCATAAGCCCGGAAGATAAGTTTTGAAATAGGTTGTTTCATGACAGAGCACATGAGCTGCCTGTTATAAAAATCTGATTGCCGAGGCTTTTGGTTTACTCCCCGATCACGTTCCCAATCTGTTTGCTGGGATATCCCTGCGGAATCGGCTGGTTCCACACCACCACATTGTCAAGTACCGTGCCGTCCTGGACCCTTTCATTGTCCCCGACCGCGACGTTCCTAAGCACAGAGCCATCACCGATGGAAACGTGTTCACCAATCACGCAATGATCTAAAGTGACGTTCTCTCCGATGGTGACCTCGTCAAATAACACACTGGATTCAACGGTCGTGTTCTTACCGACCGACACCCTGTTGCCAGCACAGGATTGTCGGAGGATACCTTGGATGGTGCACTGATCCCCTGTGATGAACGTTTTCTTTTGCTTCTCTAAAAGGAGTTTATGGACGCTGATGTAGCTGCTGATCCTGCCGACATCCATCCAATGCCCCTGGAATTTATACCCGAAAAAACGTCCCGTGTTCTGGATAATCTGCGGGAAGATTTGTTTCTCCATTGAAATCAGTTTGCCTGGTTCTATGTAATTGAGCACCTGTGGTTCGAGCAGGTATGCTCCTGCATTAATCAGATCAGAGGGCGCATCTTCTGCTTTTGGTTTTTCGACAAACTTTGTGATGGTCCCATCTTTTCTGATGTCGACGACGCCAAACTCTGAGACGTTCTCAACCGGCCAAAGTGATATCGTTGCGACCGCTTTTTTCTTTTCATGAAACCGGAGCATCTCTGCAAGATTCAAGGAGCAGATGATATCGGCATTGAGCACAAAAAAAGACCCGACGATGTGTTTATCAGCGAATTTAACCGCACCACCAGTCCCCAGCGGCTCGGGTTCTTCGTTGACAATAATCGTTTTCCCAAAGTCATGTTTACAGAAATACTCCTCGATTTGTTCTCGTCGATAGTTCACCGCGAGAATGACGGTATCTACTTTTTTTGGAAGGGTCTTGATCAAATGAGCAATCATCGGCTCGTTGATGATCGGCAAGAGTGATTTTGCTCTGGTGAACGTAAATGGTCGAAGTCTGGTGCCAAAGCCTCCTGCAAGGATGATTGCCTCCATGTCAGTCCCTTAATGGTATTATTAGACCCTGAAAGGGTTGCTGCGTATTAAATCGTTTCTTTTTCCTACGTGATGAAAAGAAACGAAAAGAATTTATATGATTAAATTATTATAATTATTAGATATCTAAGGGGATACTATGAAAAGAAAAATGAAATTCAGCGTATGCATCATATCGATGATCTGTATTGTATTATTGATTTCTCCAGCATGTTCCGCTGGATTAAGCTCTCTTACTGTAAAAAAGAAAAACACACAACCTCAACAAGCATCGGCATCGCAATACTGGGGACTATTATTCGCAGTTGGGGTCTATGAAAATGCTCCCGACCAGGATCGCCCAGACATGCTGCAAGCCTGTGATGACCTGTATAATACCCTCCTCGGTTCACCACAGTACTGGCAAGCCAGTAATATCCATGTCCAGAAAGGAGGTCAATGCTACCTTCAGAACCTCATCAAGGAATTGCTCTGGCTAAGAAAAAACTCGAAAAGTGAGGATTATGTATTTGTCTACCTCACCACTCATGGAGCACCCTTGCTAAGAAATGGTTTACCATGGGATCTTCCACCAAAAGACGAGCCGGACGGGGCAGACGAGTTTCTTGTCATGTACAATGGATTTAATAAATGGTATGGTATAATCTGGGACGATCTGTTAAACTTCCTCCTCAGCAGTATAAAATGTAAGGGGCTCTGTCTTGTTGTCGATAGTTGCTATAGCGGTGGGTTCAATGATTTGCCATTTAGCTACACGAACCAAAAGAGGTATACGGCGATGTCCTGCCAGGAAAATGAAGTATCATATGGTATAGATTTCTCAAATCTCATCATAAGTGGTTTAAATGGCTGGGCTGATGCAACCGGAAATGGCGATGGAATAAATTCCGCTCAGGAAGCGTTTGCATGGGCGAAATTCTGGATGGATCTCGGCGGCAATCAACACCCAACAGAAGCTGATTTATTCGGTACAGAATTTCCACTAACGTATTAATAATAAATCCTGCGGCACACTGGATAAGGGGCTACTGAAACATTTAAAAAGTAATAGAAATTCTGGTTACGCTACACGCAGTGATAGTGTTTTTGCTATTGGGCTCGTGGTCTAGTTGGTTATGACGTCTCCCTGACACGGAGGAGGTCTTGAGTTCGAATCTCAACGAGCCCACTCCTCGTTTTTTTTTAAAAAAGGGTTTTTTTCGAAAGAAAGAGGGTGTCGCACTGCCAGTTGATTCAATCGGTCGATTGCGCCCCGGATGCGCCTTTTTTTTCGATCGGTACGATCCCTGCCATCTGCTCAGCGATCACGTTCGTAATCTCTGTATGCGGGTCAATAACGTATTTCGTGTTGTTCTCAAGTGAAAATTGGATCGTCTCCAATTTCTTATAGATCTGGGCTTCGTTCCTGAAATATTTTTGGATAGCGGTGTTTATCTTTTCGATTTTCGCTGCATCTGCTTCAGCGACTTTTACGATTGCCAACGCTTGCCCTTCTGCTTTTAAAATTGCTGCTTGTTTCATCCCCTCAGCTTTTTTTATCTCAGCCCTTCGGAGACCATCCGCCTGAGTTTCCGCAGCTGTCGCATAATCAATCGCTGCCTGTTTTTCGTTTTCCGCCTTTACCACCTTGTTCATGGTATCTTGTACGTCTTTTGGTGGGTCAATCTCCTTTAACTCGGTACGGACAACCTCGATGCCCCAATTGGCGGTTTCACGCAGAAGTGTGCTCATCAGCTCATTGTTGATTCTATTTCTATCGCTATTCGCTTCATTCAAATTCAGAGTACCAATGATGTTACGAAGCGTTGTGCGAGCGAGATTGACGATCTGATATTTGTAATCAAACACATTGTATTGAGATGCTTTGACAGAATCCTCATCGATTTTCACCTTGAAATACACTTGAGCATCAACCTGGGCATTCAGCTTATCTTTAGTAATGATAGTCTGTGGTTCTGCATTGACCATCATCTCTGTGATGTTGACTTTAATCAATCGTTCAACGACAGGGATAATCCAAGCAAAACCAGGTTGTCGAAAACGACTGAACTTCCCTAATCGCTCAACAAGCGCCCGTTGAGTAGGTCGTACGACACGAATTCCCATCGAGAAAAACCAGACTAAGACAACGATAAGCAATATCCATCCTATTACTCCAATCAAATCCATTCACAACACCTCACATTTGATAACAAGAGTTCCTTTATTAATTCTCTTTTATGGAACATTACCTCCATTTATTATCTTTCAGATATATTGCCTAGTTTCATTGAGAATTAAGGAAAATGAACATTCTGTGGGTTCTTGACTATTTCATCGTCTTTTTCAAAAACGGCCAGACCGCATCGACAGTTGTTGCACCATTCACCTGTCCTTGCTTCTCCTTCCACCAATCAGTATTCTGGATATCCTCACGGCACTTCGCTAGTTTTTCTTGCGCATGATTAATTTCAACGATCTTCTGCATCGAATGTAAAGAATACTCCATATAGACAATCACGTCACAGAGGACATCCATATCCTGCGCAAGCTCAGGGTTAATCATGCTACGGATTTCCTCACCGACAAATTCAAGGGAAAACGCAGGGAATTTTTTATTTAACAACCCCATTCTCTGAACCTCCAAATACCATACCCATAGGTATGATATATCATTTCATATCATCTGATTCTATATAAGTTCTTTCCTTGTTCTCCATCACAACATTGAAATAATATTTGTTTCATTTCCCCGGCCCGTGAGCCAGAAAACACAAGGGAAATCCGACGATTCTTCACAACCTTTTCAGAACCAAACGAAAGGTTTGAAAGCATTACTAGGTGACCCAAAGAAAGCGATTCTAACCTTATCCCTTCCCATGATTGTCGCAATGGTCGTACAAACATTGTACAATCTCATTAATCGTATCTGGGTTTCTGGTCTAGGGACTGAATCAGCAGCCGCGGTCGGCTTTGCATTCCCGTTACTCTTCATGGGGACCGCGATTGCCACAGGGCTAGGAGTTGGTGGGGGCTCAGCGATCTCCAGAAAAATTGGGGCAAAGGACAAGAAAGGCGGGGACATCGCAGCAGTTCATACACTCATACTGATGGTTATTGTCGCTCTCGCATATGCAATCCCCTTGTTCGTGTTCGCAGAGGATATCTTCCGACTGATAGGGGCAGGGGAAGCGACTGCGACCGCATCGCTCTACGCACGGATCATCTATTCGGCATCTATTGTGTCATTTTTTACCTCTATTGCGACCGCTCTTCTTCGATCCGAGGGTGATGCAAAACGATCCATGCTCGCAATGATCCTCGGAGGGATTTTGAATGCGATTCTTGATCCGATCTTCATCTACGTCTTTGGTTGGGGTGTCCCTGGTGCTGCAATCGCCTCGGTTGTCTCCATATGCGTTTCCGCATCACTGCTCTTCTACTGGTTGTTCTTCAAAAAGAACACCTTCCTTTCATTTCACTTCCGCGGGTTTCATTTCAACAAAAGTATCATCAAAGATATTCTTGCGGTTGGTTTTCCTGCGTCCTTATTACAATTATCTATGGCAATCATGCTGTTTATCATGAACATCATCGTGGAACATATCAGCGGGGCCGATGGTGTCGCCGTGTTTTCTGCAGGCTGGGCGGTCGCAATGACCGCATCCATGCCATTGCTAGGGATGGCGACCGCGGTTGTCTCTGTGACCGGTGCTGCATACGGTGCTTGCGAGTACAAAAAACTTGATATCGCGCATCTCTACGCCTTGAAAATCGGGATCATTATCGAGACATCCATTGCGATTGCGACGTTCATCTTCGCTCCAATAATCACACTTGCTTTTACGACGTCTTCCGATATGACCCATCTTGGAGACGACATCACCACATTCCTTAGAATCATCTGCATCTACTACCCGGCGACAGCATTTGGAATGCTTTCGTCATCACTTTTCCAAGGGGTTGGAAAAGGACTCTATTCTCTCATTGTCACCATCCTTCGAACGATCATCTTGATCATACCGCTCGCATGGCTTTTCGGGGTCATCCTCGGATGGGGGCTCCCAGGTGCATGGTGGGGACTTGTCGTGGCAAATATTATTGGATCGGCAATCACGTTCATCTGGGCAAAAATATATGTGAATAGCCTCCTCAAATCAACCCCGGTCCCCTCATAACAACCCATAAAAGGCAGTGAAAGAATTCGCTTCTCAATGATGAACGAACCTTTTCTGAGCCATCCTGGCGATGATGAAGATCTTGAGTACTGATAACAGAAACACTCTCTCAGATATGCGAACTGAGCATATCTGCTACTTTTTCTAGAAATACGACATCAGCTGTATCAAACGCAGAAGGGCGGTCAGAGTCAATGTCGATTTCACCAAGAATCATCGTTGATTTCTTGATAGGGACGACGATCTCTGAACGCGTAGACAGAAAACACGACAGATATCGTCTGTCTTTTGAAACGTCGTCAACCAATTCTGTTTTGCCTGATGTTGCTGCTGCGCCACAGACACCTCTGCCGAGAGGGATCCTCGTATGCTCGGTCGCTTGTTTTCCGCCCCAGGGACCAAGAACGAGGACGTCACCTTTCACAAAATAGATGCCGACCCAGCTGTACTTCTCAAATCCCTCGTAGAGAACATCAACTATTTTCTGTAGAACAATTGGTGTGGGCTGTGTTTCAAGTAATTTTTTAATCGCCTGTTCAGCACTTTTATAATCCAAAAACTCACCATCCGTCAATAATCAAGAAGGCTCGTTTGGGAATTCTTCGGACCAAGAGACACCGGTAGGAGAGCGTCGTCGTCTGTGGGAAGCTCAATGGTACCATATTTTCCTCCACCACCAGGGATGATGATAACCTTATGATCTCGGAAAGCCTGGATCGCAGTGGTAATCGCTGGGACCGTCACCCGTGCGACCTGATCAAGATCAGCATCAAGGAGAACGTTGATTTCGGAGCCAAAAGCGGTGATCAGCTCATCCCAGCGTTTCGTAACACTTTGTGTAAAGGGAGTATGTTGACCAAGAGCTTTGGCGATGATCTCGGAAAGCGGGATGAGATACACATACGGTGGCCGATGAGCAGGATGCTGTGGTTCTTTGAAGGTAGCGATTTCTCCAATGCGGTCTCGCACACCTTTCTTGATGCGTTTCCCGCAGCTGCATTTCCACCGCCGTTTAACCGCTTCATCAAGAGTATAGTGGGTGAAACATGAGATGCAGGCAGACTCATTGTATTTCCCCTCCTGCGGGGGCAAACCAACATTTAATACAGGTTTATTGCCGTCTGTCCGAAGGATTGCTTTCTTAATTTCAGTAAATGTTGCATCATGAACTTCAAAACGAGTAAACTCCCGAGCAAGGCGTACTGGATGAGGACTGTGGCAATCTGAATTGGTCAGAAAGGTCAGACGATGCAGTTCTTGGATAGTGTCTGCGTAATCGGTGTCAGCACTTAATCCAAGTTCGACGAAAGAGATATAGGGGCTCATATCACCATAGCAACTCTGAAGAGAGGGATGGTATGCATACATCGCAGTCCAGGGGGTGAACGCATGCGCAGGACCGATGAGGGCATCAACATCCTTTGCAAGACTGGCGAGCTCTACACCGTTCATGTTCACATTCGGCCGCCCGTCGGTCTCAAGGTTCTTTGATTTTGTCTTGATAGCTTCTTTGTAGGTCTCGACAGCGGAAAAACTAGGGAAGTACAGGAGATGGTGCACACGGGATGCATCCTCAACTTCGGTACTGAGAATAAACCGGGTGTTGTTCAACTCCAATGTTCCATCATCTATGACCGTGCAGGTCTTAATCTCCTTTAACCAATTACCGTTCAGACAATCCCCGGTTGCTAGGACATTGATTCCTTTCCGGGGTGCCTCGACAGAAAGAGCGGCAATCGTCATTCTATCACTCGTGGCACCCGAATACCTCGAATGGATATGCAAGTCAGCGTTGATGAGCATCAAGATCCCTTTTTGTAGGATTATTCTGTTTTTTATTTATTCTTTTTTTTCTACATTGATTTGTGCGGGGGATTTCTCTTCATAAAACTGCTCATGGGCAGTCATCTCCATGAGACCCGCCATGATAAGCAGGATACCCGCGAAGAGCAGAAGATACGCACCGATCCCAAAGCCCCATACGAGATGTATCGACCCTCCTTGAACATCTGTGGTTTGGACCGTATATTGTCCACTAAACGGGGATGCAGAGACCGCATGCATCGCTTTCTGGATATCTGCATTTCCATCTATGTTTGGTGGTGAGATCATTGGAATGATTGATGCGATGAGAAGGATGAAAAGTAAAATGAAGAGGAAGGGAAGAAGCAGTCTTACCCCGCGGATAACATATTTTTTACCGAGTTTTTTACTCTGCGAAATGCCGATTGTTGAAAGCACCAGAAACACAAGGCTAATACCGATGATAAGATAGAATGGTAACGCTAATGTTCCAAGGGGGATCGGACCGGTTCGATTTGGAAGCCGTATTTGAACCCCGTTGATGCCATCGACAGAGACTGCGTTAAACGTGCCTGTTTGCTCTGATGGTGGGACGGACACATTCGCGGTGACCGTGTACCAGGGTAAGAACAACGCAATAATCGTCATGATGATAACAACAATGCACAGGATGTTGCCAATGCTTTTTTGATTGGAACCATCAATGTATAAGAGCGAAAAGATACGAGGCCCCAGTCCATGTTTTTTCTTCCGTCTATAGACAAAAAAGATTAACAGGAGCAGAGACACAACAGTGAAAAGGAGAAACAATAGTAAGAAGTTATAGACGAGCCATTCTAGGATGAAAAGGATGTCGTTTGCTGGTTGAAGGTCTGCACCCCAAGCCAGTGGCTGCCACATGATGCCGCCTTCTCTGAATTTCGGACCGTTCGGTCCTGCTTCACCGAGAATTGCTGCTTCTGCTGAGGCAGATTGGTCAGTTCCTGCCCAACCCCAACGACCTCCAAAGGAAAGCCACTCTTGGGTATTTAACATCTCAATTTTGTAATCTGCTGGCCGTAAGATTCTCCCGTTATCTCCAACCGTGTCGCTCGCTAAACCGATTTTACCAGAATAGGGTTTAATATAGTTCGCGTGACTACCAAGGGCTACATAGACTTTGACATGATCTCCATCTTTGTCGACTTGGCTCCATTTTGCTTTTTGTCCGGCATAATGCTGACTGAACATGACCTGTGATGGTTGTCCGCCGGACAGAACAACCTGGATCATCTCCCAGTCGCCTTCGTGACGGTTTAGGTCTCCTGCATTAAACGCATAGAAAAACCAGTATTGAATGACGTTATTGATAGTATCAACATTAGCGTACACGGTGTAACCCAATGCCGCCATTTTACTTTGATAATCGTTTTCAATGTCATTGTCACCGACAGCGACCGTCCCTCGTTGATTATCAAGATAATA
The DNA here is from genome assembly GCA_002506745.1 of Euryarchaeota archaeon UBA33. GTDB lineage: Archaea > Thermoplasmatota > E2 > DHVEG-1 > DHVEG-1 > SM1-50. Next base: position 2,495 of record DAYE01000011.1, on the reverse strand, counting down.
ATTATCAGTCGTAAAATTGCCATTGCCTAGTAATGCTGCAGTTGGTGCAGTTGACAAAGGTGACGGGTTCCCATTTTCATATAAATATGAGTTATCAAGAGCGTAGGAAATATCCACCGGATAACATTTTTCGTCGCTTACGAAATAAAGAATAGGAGCATATTGTTCTGCGAGATCTTGGTCAGCTGCAGCTCCGATGCTGACCAAGGTGCTTCCAGCTATTAAAATTCCGATAACAAATATACTGATGACGATTTTTTTATCCATAAAACTCCACCATGATGTGGATAGAATTGTCGTTATTTAACCCTTCTTAAAAAATCGGTCGAAATCCCTTTTATTTTTATATGTTTAAATACTTTTATTGACATTTCACCTGTTAAGTAGTGTACTATACACAATGAAGCTATAATTATTATATAGGAATGATGAGATTTGAAATTATTAAGGTTCGCTCATTAGTAACCTTTATTAGGCTCCACTCCATATGCGTCTCCTGTCAAACTACCCTAGGAGAATGGGATAAAAACCTCTAATATAAAACAACCAGAACTAGTGTAGACTTTGTCACGAAGTGATCCCCATGAAAGACAATAAAACCGTATTAGAAAGCTCCTATGATTCTGATAAAATCCAGGTTCTCGAAGGACTCGAATCCGTCCGAAAAAACCCAGGGATGTACATCGGAAGTACCGATGCCCGAGGATTACACCATCTTGTCTACGAAGTCGTGGATAATTCCATAGACGAAGCACTCGCCGGTTACTGTACATCTGTTCAGGTTATCATTCAAAAAAACGGGGCGCTCTCCGTAGCTGATAACGGACGAGGAATCCCTGTCGACATTCATGAAAAATACAAAATACCAGGCGTCGAAGTTATTCTCACCATGCTGTATTCAGGCGGTAAATTCGACGGACAAGCCTACAAAGTCTCAGGTGGATTACACGGAGTCGGTGTTTCTTGTGTCAATGCTTTGTCAAAATGGCTTGAAGTTAAAGTCAGACGAAACGAAAAAGAGTATCAGCAGCGCTATGAACGAGGAAAGACAGTCACTGATCTCAAAGTCATAGGAAAAGCAAAAGACACGGGAACCACGGTGACCTTTTTCCCAGATACAGAGATTTTTGAAACCATTGAGTTTGATTATGACACGGTAGCGACTCGCCTGCGGGAAATGGCGTTTCTCAACGCTGGTCTGCAGATTGAGATCACCGATGAGCGAACCGATAAACATGAAACATTCCGTTATGATGGCGGGGTCAGCGAATTTGTCCTGCACATCAACAAGAATAAAATACCGCTGCATCCGAAACCGATTTATCTACAAGGTGAAAAAGACGGCGTGCAAGTAGAAATCGCCATGCAATATACCGATGGATACACCGAAAATATCCATACCTTTGCCAATAACATCAACACCATTGAAGGTGGGACACATCTTGCTGGATTCAAAGGAGCGTTAACCCGTGTTCTGAATGATTATGGGAAAGCGAATAAACTCTTTGATGAAAGCTTTAGTCTCAGCGGTGAGGATTCACGAGAAGGCATCACCGCGATTATCTCAGTGAAAATAAGAAAGCCACAATTTGAAGGACAAACCAAATCAAAACTAGGTAACTCAGAGGTAAGAGGCATAGTAGAAAGTGTCACTTGCGAAAAACTTGCTGAGTTCTTTGAGGAAAACCCACCAGTAGCACGTATGATTATTGGTAAAGCAGTGCTTTCCAGTAAGGCTCGTGAGGCGGCACGAAAAGCACGAGAACTCACACGACGAAAAGGACTTCTCGAATCATCTGCTCTTCCAGGGAAACTTGCTGATTGCTCCAGTCGTGACCCAAGTCAATCGGAAATCTATCTTGTAGAGGGAGATTCAGCCGGCGGCTCGGCAAAGCAAGCCAGGGATAAAGAATTCCAGGCGATCCTGCCCCTGCGAGGCAAAATCCTCAACGTCGAGAAAGCTAGGATAGACAGAATCCTGAAAAGCGAAGAAATCCTGCATTTGATCACCGCGATTGGTACTGGGATTGCTGAGGAGTTCAACATCGAGAACGCTCGGTACCATCGGATTATTCTGATGACCGATGCTGATGTCGACGGGGAACATATCAGGACGTTGCTGTTGACGTTTTTCTTCCGGTATATGCGTCCGTTAATTGAGAAAGGATATTTGTATATTGCACAACCACCGTTGTATAAGCTTACCAAAGGAAAATCTGTTGACTATGCGTTTTCAGAACAAGAACGGGTACAAAAAGCAAAGCAGATGGGAGAAACCGGTCTTGGTATTCAACGCTATAAAGGTCTTGGTGAGATGAATCCGCAGCAGTTGTGGGAAACAACCATGGATCCTGATTGTCGGCTGATGCTTCAGGTGACGATTGAAAACGCTGTTGAAGCTGATGAGTTGTTCACGATTCTGATGGGCGAGGCTGTTGAACCAAGAAGAGTGTTTATTGAACAACATGCCAAAGATGTGGTGAATCTGGATATCT
>DAYE01000035.1 GCA_002506745.1 Euryarchaeota archaeon UBA33 | reverse complement strand
TTTTTGAAATGAGGAAACTCGCATCTTGTTTCTCTGGTTCCATTACTAGTTTCTTTGGGTTTGAGTCTCATCTGAGCTCCTCAAAAGCACAGGCTGATTATCTGTTCGCTGTCTCATCGATGAGAGGAGAACGTGAAGCTCTTGCAGCGATCATACGAGAAAAGACATTACCAAAAGAATTCATCGAGAAGTCAGAATGGCAGAACACCTGTAACTTTGTCCTTGAATGGGCGAATCAAGCTTCAATCCTGCACCAGAATGTGCTTGGGATGTGGTTTGAGTTTGACATGGTGGAGAACTCATCAAAGACACCGGTTCCCTGTATCTTTCTTCACACCATTCCCCTGCGTATTACTACGGACGAGGAGAAAGAACAGTTACACTGGTTAACTAAAAAAGCATTACCTCTTGTGACTGGGAAGAACATCCCTGAGAAAATCGAACAGAACATCATGCAGGCGATCCAGAAATTACCAGAGAACGCGCTGGTCATGGACGCAGGAGTGATGTTATCTCGTCTGACGTCTGGTGTTCGCTTGATCATTGCACGGATACATCCAGATCAAATCATCCCCTATCTTACGGCCTTGGGTTGGTCTGAAGACGATCAATTATCAAAACTTGTTAAAGACCTTGAGAAGCAAGTATCACGTCTTGTTCTTCATATCACTATTACCGAGAACGGGATTGACCAAAAAATCGGATTGGAGTGTTCTTTTGCCCCTGACCGATATCATCTTGAGACACGATGGCAATCGTTCTTCAACTACCTCGTTAAAAAAGGATTATGTCTAGAGGAGAAAAAGGATGCATTGCTGCAGTTTATCGGAGTGGAACAAGAAGATGCACAGAGGGATTTTAATACAACGATTTATAGACCAACAGTGAAAATTGAAAACGATGATTTTTCCGGTGCACTTGTCCGCTATATCAGTCATATTAAACTAGTGTACGAACCAAATCATGAACTTTATGCGAAAGCNNGCTTTATACAAAGGGCACTATAAAATCAATAAGGAGAGATTATCGCTTTGAATAGGTACATCAATTATTCAACCTCATTCGAAAACGCTGGAACAGCGCGAGAAATAGAATTAGAAAAAAAATTGATCACCCCCGAATATCAACTGTATCAAGAAGATCACACAAGGATGCAGAAGCATCTCCCGGTAAAAAGTATTCTTGCCAGCAATTATCTCTGCAAAGCTGAACCGTTCGTCTCATCGCTTATCTCCCCTGAGAAATTCAAGGATATTTTATCTGTTGCAAAAAATTTTCCTGGGAATCTGACAAGTTTTTTAGGTTTTGAGATCCATTTAGGCGATGCTCGGCAACGAGCAGACTGGGCGTTTGCCGTCTCTGGTGCTGGAGACGATCGAATTGTTTTTGAAAATGTGTTAAAACAAGGGAATTTTCCCAAATCATTGATACAACAACCAGAATGGCAGCAGATCGCGGCTTTTTCAGAAGCATGGACCAAGAGAGACTCAAGTCTGAAAAAAAAGGTGAAATGCTTCTGGTTAGAATTTGATATGCCCGAAGCAAAATCCGATGTGTCTATTCCAAGTGTGTTTTTTGGACCTGAAAAACCATCGGAAGACGCACTACAGGATTCCATGACTCATCAGTATGCATGGTTGGTGAACGACGCGTTACCCCTTCTAAGAGGCCGACCATTATCAAATGGTGTCGAACGTCAAATTCTGAATTGCATAGAAAAAATACCACAGGGAGCGTCGCTGTTTCAAGTCGGAACCATGCTGTCACGTTCAACAAATGATGTTCGGCTGTATATCAACAAGATTCATGGACGCAGAATCATCCCCTATCTGAATGCGCTTGGTTGGTCGGATGCGGAGAACAATTTTCGAACACTCATCGCAGATGTCGAACTGAGAGCTGATCGTTTCGTCTTGAGCTTTGATGTGACACCTGATGGGATTGGGCCACGTATCGGCCTTGAATGTTCCTTTGAGGAGAATCGCTATCATGAGGAAACTCGTTGGGAGAGTCTTTTTGAGTATCTGGTGAAGAAAGGGATGTGTTTACCGCAGAAACGTGATGCGTTGCTGCAGTATCCTGGTGTAGAGCACCCTGATGATTTTTCTGGTGGTATTATGAAGCCGTTTGTTTCTGTATCTCAGCATCTTGATGATATTTTTTCGGGGTCTCTTGTGAGGTATATTAGTCATGTCAAGGTGGTGTATCTACCTGGTCGTCTTTTAGAAGCAAAAGCCTATCCTGCAGTCCGTTTGTTTGAACCTTCTGATACTATTCTGTATAAATAATAACAGAGGACGACGTCTTTTTCTACTCACTGCGGAAAGGTTAATTGACTCCTACATAATTATAGACTAGTAAAAATGGAGGGATATCCAGTCAATGAAGTTTGCGACAATAGGACATTTTCTTAATGAGACAGATATTGAGCAGTTCCCAGAATCCTGGATTCATGGGAATCTTATTGTTTCTCCAGAATTAAATGTTCATGGAACGAAGGGATACATCACGGGTTTAACCTTGACAGCCCGACAGATGATGGTGCTTCCGAGGGAAGATGTGCGAAGACATATTCTTGATGCTGCGTTATTTCTCCAAAATGAATTTGGTGTCGACATTATTCAACTCGGTGCTCTAACAACATCAGTCACCGATGGAGGTGTGTGGGTCGCAAAACAGAAGGGATACAAAGGATATGTCAATCACGGTGATAGTTATACCGCGGCGGTAACCTCCCAAGCGGTGTTAAAGGGATTACAATTCTTTGATAAGAAGCCCTCTGATCAAATCATTGCTATTGTTGGGGCATATGGAATTATCGGTGAGGCGGTATCGAAAATCCTTGTTCCACAATTTCACCATGCGATTCTCATCGGACGGAGGAAAGAGAAATTCAAAGCACTTGAGAAAAGCATCGACGGGGATTTTGAAACCACGGTTGAACTGAAAACAAAAGAGGCAGATGTTATCGTGACAGCAACCAGCCATCCGGAGGCGTTATTACAATCAGAGCATCTTGCGAAAGAGGCGATTATTGTTGATGTATCCCAACCACCAAATCTTTCCTATGATATGTGCAAACAACGCCCGGATATACATCGAATAGATGGTGGTCTTGTGGATTTTCCAGTTGATATCGTCATCCCTGGAATGCCGCCAGGGAAGAATTTTGCTTGTATCGCTGAAGTTATTATGCAAGCTATAGAAAATGAACAGACAAATCATGTCGGTTCGATTGATCTTAATCATCTGAGAAAAACAGAGAAATGGGCAGAAAAATATAAGTTTATATTAAAGGAGTTAACAAATTTTGGACAAACAATTAAAAAAACAACTTAACAATTGAGTTGAAAATATGACAAAGATCAATGTCGGAATTATCGGTGGGGGACTCTCTGGTCTTATTGCAGCTTATGAGCTGCAAAAACAACTGAAAAACGATGTGAAAGTCACTATACTCGAAAAAGAACCGCGTTTAGGGGGGAGAATATTTTCTAAAGAGTTCCAGAATTGTCCGATAGAACTAGGAGCACAGTTTTTCATTCACGGGGGAGAAGTTCATGATCTCGTAAAATTGTTTAATTTGGAATCCGAAGTAATCTTTCTTCATAAAAATTTTATCTCCTTTAATATTGATAAAAAAATCGTTCCAATAGATGACATTACAACGATTGATTTATTCAAATCAAACCAAGGGATTCATGAAAAGCAAAAACTTTTTCAATATTTAAAAAAAATTACATTTACTCAAGAGTTACTCATTCCAAGTTTTGAAGAGTGGTATCGAAAAAACATAGGAGATCATCTACTATCTTTTTGGAATCGTATGTTAATATCTATTGGAGTGAGAGACATCAGCAGTATTAATGCCTATTTTGGTTTGACATTAATCAATGTATTTTTTGGGGATAATTACTTAATAAAAACTGGATTAAATCAACTTATTGGCAAAATTTCTGAGAGCATTATTTCCTCTGGTGGAACAATAATGACAAATACGAAATGTATAAACCTTCAAAAAATCAAGGAAAAATTTTATGTTGAGTATCAAAAAGACAATAACATGAAAGAAGAAATGACATTTCAAAAAGTCATTTCAGCGGTCACCCCTTCTGAGCTATTATCGTTTTATAAGATAAATCTATTAAAACCTTTAAATGTCGTTGATAGTCATCCGATGACATTGTATGTGATTACCTCAGATACACTATGGGATTTTACCTGGGGCCTCATTATCTGCGATGAAAAGAGTCCAATCTATGCTCTGTGCGATTGGAGAAATATCGTAAAAGCCTCAAAGAATACACCCATCCTCGCCATCTGTTCTCCCTTTTCAGCTAAGGATGAGGTTATCGCAGAACTTAGAAGATTATTTCCTTTTAACAAAACGGATTATAAAGTAATTTATGAAAAAAAATGGAGCGTTGGGTTACATCAATGTAATGAAAATTTCTATAAAATTCCGCGAGAAATTATTGGGAATCTCTCTAGTGGTTTTTATCTTGCAGGTGATTGGATGGTCTTGCCCGCATTGGAAGGAGCGGTTGTTTCTGGTAAAAAAGTAGCGAAACTTTTAATAAAAAATCTTTAAAATTTTTCATATTAGATACGATTCCCAAAGACTGCTGTATTAAAAGACATGTTTGCATAGGTAATACCTTTCGTGGGAGAATACGTTCCTTCACCAGGGCCATAAAATAATAAAAATGGTTTATTTTTGAAATGGGTATGAAGTTCCTCTTGAATCATATTCGTTTTATCACCTAGCGTTTGTAGAATCGTCACACATGTTGAAAACAATCCAAATTCTGGTTGTATCGCGTTAAAATAATGTAAATTTTCTTTTACTGCGTTTATTAAATTCTTCCCACTGACGGTAAGAATGGACACGTCTCCATCATCGATGATGCATGGTACGAATATAGAATCTTTCATAATAAGTGGCATAACAACAGGAACTGCTCTCCCATTTCTTTTTAACGATATTGGATAATAAAGAATGGTATGGAGCATTTTTTCTTCAGTCAGGAACCCTTCAGGCCAATCCAATAATCGTAACAACTCTGGCACTGCGGGTTTATCATTAATTTTACAAATCGCATGATGTCCTGCTCCTAGTTTCGTGATAGTAAAGTGTAGGTTGGTTTCCTTCATCCCATGTGTTGTACACACATCAAGATCAAGATCTGTTGCAACCGCAAGAGTTACTATAGCATTTGTAAGGATTTTATCATTAAAAAATTGANNGGTCCAGAGATAAAATTAAGTAGAAATTTATTTTTGTACGGTGATTCCCTTAAACCGTTTTGAATCATGTCTGCGCATTGTCTTGCAGCGTGATTTGGATTTCTTTTGGTATTTTTTCCAACGCCCACTGCGACGTCCATGGATGGATTGGATACAGCAAGAGCGCTTGCTCCTCTCGAAAAGCATCCGTAATTATTCATAAAACCAGTGACAGTGCCGCCTACAAGAGGTGTTCCTTTTGGAAGAACATCCCATACACCATCAAGGAACTCCTGAAAACCACCATATTTCTCATAATGAATTGTAGAGAAAAGAAGGAAAAAATCTGGGGGGCGTGACAGGTTTTTAATAGCGGTCTCTGCGACTTCCCGTCCAGCCTCGCGGGCATTCCATTTTCGGGACATTCCTATAGCTGTTTCTATTTTTGATATCATTCTACTATTTCTCGCAATCTTTTTTAATTTTTATGCGGTAACGTAAACCTCGTCATCTTTTTTCTGAGAATTTGGTTGTTGTGTCGGGGTTTCCATGCTCTTGAGAATTTCCCTGCGTGCGTTCTCCATTTCTACCTCGAGCATGCCTTTATTTGTGAGTGCGGGAACAATTGCAACCAATGCGTTCTCAGTATCAGGAAAAACATAAAACAGTACTTCGTAGTCCTGCAGCCGGAACTCCATCTCAGTCAGACCAGCGCCTGAGTATTCACCGATTACTGTAAATACATCGTCCATCGCACGTTTAATCACATCCCAAATTTGGTTCACTTCGGGTTTAAACTCTTGACTTGATGGCATCACGCTTATCATGTTGCGTCGTGCGACGACACAAGCGTAAATATCATCGAGTCGCATTAAATCATCAAGTACTTGCGCTATGGGGTCATCCCTCATCCCAACACCACCACATCTCGCCTTTGTCTATACCGCTTCTCTTTAAATATATTTCCTGTTAAGACACTTCTCCTGTTGTATATTCAAAATGTTACAAATAACGATATCGTTTGGTATAAAAAAAGAATAAAAATTTTTTCAAGGAAGTCTCTGGTGAGAAATCTTATACTTTTTTATACTCTGCTGCATCCAGTAAGGTGTTGACTTCTGCTTTGTCTTTTATTTCCACTTCGACGAGCCAGCCGTCATCGTAGGGGCTGCTGTTGATGGTCTCTGGGGAATCATCGAGTTTTGAGTTCACCGNNCAGAGTTCTTCTCCTTTTTTGATTTCTTTTCCGACGGTGGGTAACTCAACGAATACAATGTCGGTCAGTTCATGTTGCGCATGGTCGGTGATCCCTATTTTTGCTTTGGTGCCTGCGAGTTTTACCCATTCGTGTGTCTTGGTGTATTTCAATCCATCTCGTACATCATTTGTCATAGCTATCGAGAAGGGGTATTTCCTGGTTGTTTTAAATCTTTTCTCTATCAATAGAGATGAAGAGAATAAAGAAACATGCATCGATTTTTTTTAAAGAACAAGGATTATGGAAGTATTTTCATAAATTACAATGGTGCTTCTTCTTATTTCTGTGCCCAGTCCTTTGGGACAAATGGTGGTTTGGTGACCTTTGCCTGGATCGGTTTGTCCCTTACTATGATATCAAGGATGCTGCCGACCTCTCGTTTATCTGGTGCGACATATCCCATGGCGATCCCAAGGTTCAGACAGGGTGATAACGTCCCGCTTGTCACGATTCCCACAGCAGCTCCGTCCTTCTGAATTATACATTTATGGCGAGGGATGCCTTTCTCGACACATAGCAAGCAGGTCATCCGCTGGAACGTGCCTTGCTCCTTCTGTTTGAGTAGGGCTTCTTTGCCGATGAACTCATGGTCCCAGAAGATCGTCCATCCCAGGGTTGCTTCTAGGGGTGTTCTGCCGCCTTCGAATTCGTTGCCCGCCAGCATGAATGCTTTCTCGAGTCGTAACGTGTCTCGTGCGCCTAGTCCGATCGGTTGGATCCAAAACTCCTTACCTGCAGCCATGATTGCATCAAACACTCCTGTTGCTTTAGTTGTTGGAGTGATCTGCAGCTCATAGCCAAGCTCCCCGGTGTACCCGGTATGGGAAAGAATGCAGTCGACGCCAGCGATCTTCATCATCTGGCAGCCGAAGAACTTCACAGTATCAAGATCTGTTTCGGTTAGTTTCTGTAACGTGTCCTTTGCTTTTGGTCCTTGAATTGCTAGAATCACGTACTCTCGTGAGACATCCTGGATTTTTGCCTTCAGATGATGCTTTTTTGCCTGCTCCGTGAGCCATTGGGTGACGATCTGGTTCATCCCGGCATTCGGGATCATCATGAACTTCTCGCCCAGATGCATGAAAATCGTATCATCGATGATCGTCCCGTTCTCCCGCAAGATTTCAGTGTATTGGCTTTTTCCATCCTCCACACGGGATGCATCTTCGACCGTCGTCAGGCTGATCAGTTTTGTCGCATCAGGACCGGTGATCCATACGTTGCTCATGTGTGTGACATCGAACAAGCCGACCTTTTTCCGTACAGCCATATGCTCATCACGGATCGAGGTATACTGGATCGGCATTTCAAAACCAGCAAACTCTGTAAATGTTGCACCTAGTTTGACTTGAGTCTCATATAAGGGAGATCGTAACACCATATCTTCTTCGCCCCCGCCTGTATCTCACAAACCCTAGTTAATTATTTCGACAAAACAACAAAAAATCAATAAAACCAGCAAAAGCATAGTCCCACAACAAATGGGTATTTTCTTCAAATGGAGAAAATCAATTACTGAACATTGTAGATAAATATCCTCCGATATTGAATCATTTCGGCCATATATTTAAATACATGATGCAAATTATAATTCTATAAGGAGGAATGAAAGTTTTGAATGGTAGAATGATCTCATTTTTGGTATGCATGCTGGTATTGGTAAGTACAGTCGGCCCTGTCTCAACGTCTGTCTTGGTAGAAAGAACATCTCATTCTCTGATGAGCGGGAATATCTTGTATGTTGGTGGGAATGGACCAAATAATTATACGAAGATTCAGGATGCTGTCGATAATGCAAGTAGTGGAGATACTGTTTTTGTGTTTGATGAGTCGTCACCGTATGTAGAAAACATTATGATTAACACCTCACTATCTTTAATCGGTGAGGATAAAGAGACGACCATCATTAATGGTTCAACTAATACATCCAGTGAGAACTGGACCCTCAACTTTGGGGTATGGGTTGCCGCAGATAATGTAACGGTACGGGGGTTCACTATCCAGTATTGTAATCTATCGGGAATTCTCATCTCCTCAAATAACAATAGCATTACTGACAATATCCTCTTAGATGATTTCTATGGCATCGCAATAGGTTATGGAAATGAATTTCAACCACCATCATCTCAATATAAGGGGTACAATACTATCACAAATAACCTTATCATACGCGATGATGTAGGAATATACGTTGCAGGTGGATGGAGCAACATCATCACAGGGAACATTATTTCTGAAACCGTGAGCGGAATTATGTTAGTGGGATCGATGAACAGCAATATCTCATTGAATATCATCTCCAAGAATGACGGGGGCATTGATATTTGGGCTTCATATAATACGGTGGTTTATCGAAATAATATTTCCTCTAATAAAAACGGTGTTAGTACCTATTTTACCTCTGCTGTAAAAATCCTTCAGAATAATTTTATTGGAAATAATAAAAATGCAGAATCCACTCAATGGTTACTTTGGAGAATTCAGCTGTTTAAAAACGAGTTAAATCTTCCCCTCCGTCGGAATGTATGGAATGGGAATTATTGGAATGGACCAAGGTCATTACCATATATAATTCCTGCAAGTGGTTTATTCCTGAGATTTAGGTTTCAGGTTGATTGGCATCCCGCAAAGATACCCTATGATATTCCATAGAACCTGAGAATCATGAAGAATCTACAAATACGAATTGGAATCTCCCTGCTCTCTAACAAAAATTCTAAATATCAACCACACATCATAGGGGAACAGCATGCAACCAACAGAGCACCCAGGGATCTACAAAAAAAATGATCGACTCTTCACGGTCAACCCAGAGGGCTGCAGGGGAATTAAGGTCTACAACGAACAACTCTTCACCGAGGATGACAAGGAGTATCGATCCTGGAACCCGTATCGCAGTAAACTTGCTGCCGCACTCCTCAAAGGACTCAGCTTTGACCTGTCTTCTGATGCAAAAATCCTTTATCTTGGGGCTGCGACGGGTACGACAGTCAGCCATATTTCTGATATCATCACAAAAGGCACTCTCTACGCGGTAGAAACTTCACCGGTCGCGATCATCAGCCTGCTAAAGGTAGCTGAAAAACGACAAAACATCATCCCGATTCTGTCTGATGCTAACCACCCAGAACGTTACCAACATATGGTTCCTGCTGTCGACATGATTTATCAGGATATCTCCCAGCGTAACCAAGCTGATATTTTCACCAGAAATATACGAGCCTATCTCAAACCGAATGGTACTGGACTTATTATGGTCAAAGCACGAAGCATCGATGTCGCGCTCAAACCAAAACAAGCATACGAGCTCGTCTGCAGTGCTTTGCAAAAAGAGAAATTCAGGTTGAAAAAAACAGTGGAGCTGACGCCTTTTGAAAAGGACCATGCCGCGATTCTCGTGATTCAATAAAATGAAATAGGGGTGCCACCC
>DAYE01000062.1 GCA_002506745.1 Euryarchaeota archaeon UBA33 | reverse complement strand
ATTTATTAGAATAACACTGAGCCGCTTTTGTTAAACCAAATGATCCGATTCCTTGATTTCTATATTTTGGATTAATTGTTATCGCCACCTCAGCACTCTCTCCTTTTCTATCAAATCTTATTTGGCCAAGCTTATTACACTGTGCATCAACGATGATAAAAATAGTTCTATTTGGATTTGCAAGGGATTCCTTAAACCATCTCTCATGGTCCTTGATATTAATCTCGTCAGTGTTAAAAGAGGATTTTCTGGTTAGTTCATCATTTCTCCAAGTAAAAATATCCTTACTATCGTCATATTCAGCAAATCTAAGATAGATGTTTTTATTTTCCAACAATACTTTGTTCATCTATTGGTTCACCTTTTTTAATCATTCGAGACGTTTTTTTACCAAGTAGAAAATTGAAATATTTCGGTTCGAAACCTTTTTTCTGTTTTCCACTTCTTAAAACAGCGATATTGTTTTTTGTTAAAATTTCACCAAGTTTTATATTTACTGTTGCATAAATACTCATTCTGGCAAATTTGTATAATTCATCTTCCGCTTCCTGAATGAATTTTAACTCCTTGCCTAACGCCTCTTCCAATTTCCTAATATTATCTACTAATGCTTTTAACTCATCAGGAAGAATGGCAAATTTATGATCAGGACCTGGTAAATTATTGTCTGTTGTAAAATGCTTTTCAATTATGTTTGCTCCAAGAGCGACTGCACCCATAGGCGCAATACTTGGTTCTCTTGAATGGTCCGATAAACCAACCGGTACATCAAATTTTTCAATTAGCTTTGGAATAACTCTTAAATTAATGTTTTTTAAAGGGGCTGGATATTTGGCAGTACATTGCATCAATATTATTTTGTCATTTCCGGTTTTTCTAATAGCAGAAATCGCATTTTCAATATCTGCAATATCTGATGCGCCAGTAGATAATATTATAGCTTTTCCTTTTTTTGCTATATGTTCTATCAAAGATAAATGAGTGATAGTATACGATGCAATCTTATATCCCTGAATATCTACCTTCTCCAGTTCATCAACTGATTCTTCATCAAAAGGGGTACATAAAAAAATAATATTTCTTTCATCGCAATATGTTTTTAGTTTCGAAATCCATTCATACGGGACCTCCAATTCTCTGATAATATCATAAATGGATTTCTTTTGACCGAGATAGTTTGCATAACCAGCATTTTCAACATACATCTTATTTGCCCTATATAGCTGAAATTTTACAGCATCAGCTTTTGCTTCAACAGCAATATCAATTAGTTTCAACGCATGTTTAAAATTTTTTTTATTATCGTTACTGATCCTAAAATTTGCACCAGCTTCTGCGATGATGAAGCAAGGATGATTTTTTCCTATTTTCTTGCCATCAATTTTGATTGTGTTAATATCGTTTCCCTCTTTATTTAATCAGGTATATCTCTCTATGACATCTACTATTCTTTTTTTTCCTTTTCCATCTACTAAACTTCTTCCATTTTCAGCCATCTTTTTTCTAAGTAAATTATCATTTACCAATTTTAAAACGTTTTCTTTAATTTTATTAGAAGAAAAATCTTCTTTTCCACCTAGGTAAATACTAACATTTTTTTTATCGAACTCCTTTGCAATATTCAATTGATTATCAGCAATAGCAATAATTATGTTTGGTATACCAAAATATGCTAGTTCGTAACAAGAGGTTCCACCAGCACTGATTGCAATATCTGATTCTAAATAAATATCTAACATACTCTGAGGCGAACTGATTATATCAATTTTCTTCGAGGCATTATCAGCAAATTTTTTTAATTCATTGTAATGTGGGTTGTATGGTCCAGATATTACAATTAATTCGGCTTCACCATTAATTTCTTCGATATTCTTTATAATTTTTAAGGTTAGATTATCTTTATCTGTGCCCCCTAAAGTTATCAAAATTTTCCTAACAGGATCATTGTACTTTTTCATTTCTCTTTTAAGTAGTTCATCTCTTATCATTGCATATTTTGTTCCTAATAAAAATTTTGTATGTTCGGTTCCTTCTATCTCGAGATTATTTGCATTTATGTTTTGGTTTACAACAATATCCGAATAATAAAATGTTTGAGCGATATCATCTATTGAAAGTAGTTTAAATTCACCATTTTTTATTGCTTTTGTATATTCAGAATTTATTTTATAATGATCAGTAACTACCCAATCAATTTTTTTTTTCTTACAGAATATTAATAAATTTTTCATTTCTTCTTTAAAAGTATTTATTTCATTAATTTTTTCAACAATTATTTTTCTTTTCTTAAGCTGATTTATTAATTCGTTGCTTGTAATCATAGAAAAAAAATAACATTTTTCTTTTCTTCTGATTAATTCTTCTGCGAGTGCCATGCACCGCATCATATGACCAATTCCTATTTTCTTAGTAGCATCCAATCTAAATACAATACGCATATGGATCAAGCTTTCCTACTGCTATTTCAATGTAATTCAAACCTGGAATACGTATCTAATTTATACAATACTTTCCATTTGTTTTCTGATTTTTTCCTTCATGACCCATACTCCATCTTTTTTTTCAAAAATATCTTTGTTCCAGTATTTTTCTACGATATCCCAAAATTTTCTTGGAGTAGTATAGCCTAAGAAACTAATAAAATCATCCAATGCTTTTTGATCCATTTTCTTATCATTCTCTTCAATTAATTTTTTCGCTTCCTGTAAACTTATTTTTCCGTCTCTGACTCGTCTACTAGAAATATCTGATACTCGTTGAAACCCAAATTTTGGATATTTTAACCAGAGATGAACAATATATGCAATAGAATCTATCTGCTCAAAGTTTTCGATACAACCTTCTCTAATCCATTCATGAGATAGATCTCTAAATCCATATTTTTTTGCAATTTGAAGATTTTGAGTACTGCTCCAGGGAACAAAATAACTCATGAAAATCACTTCAGGTTTTATTTTTTTGAAATCCTTTTCTTTAGGCGGAACTATTGCGTTTACTTCCTTTTTTGATATACCTTTCTTAAGCCAATACTCTAAATTAATTGATTTAAATATTCGAAATATATAATCATTCGCAGAATGTGTATCTTCATCAGTTGTACCGTATTCATAAGCTGAATTTTCACCAAATATCACTAGAGGAATGTTATAATACACTGCTGTCTTTAAGGGTACTGTATAAATAGCCGCCTCTATAAATTTCAAAGGTTCACCTGTTTCTTCAAAAGCAATTTTTGTAACTCTTCTAAAAAGATCGATACTTAATTCAAATAACAAATGATCACAATTGAAAGTTTCTCCAAGATTACGATAATTCTGTAATCCTGCGGTGGTTTTAGTAAATGGATCTCCTATCGTAATTAAAAGAGGGTTCATATCCCTTTTTTCTTTGATTTCGTAAAGTAAACGATGACTATCCTTTCCCCCAGAAACTGGTATTAAACAATCATAATAACCGTCTTCTCTTCTGTATTTGTCACAGATTTTATCGAGTTGTTTCTCTCTTTTTTTCCAGTCGATTTTTTTCCTCTTTTCAAAATTAATGCAAGCCTGACAAACGTCTTCTTCATTAAATTTTGAACCGGGTCTTGTATCGGGCATTAAACAATTCTTACAATATTTCATTTTTTGATTCCCCTAGTATTACTTATGAATTTAGCATGTTCGAAATCCAAAGGATTATTTAATTTTATGGTATCCTCTTCTCGAGCAAAAACCACGTAATATCATCCTGAGGATAATTGTTATCTCTGTGATATACAAAACCATAATCCACTAACGATAGATCGTTATATCTATCTAGCATTTCCCCTGCAAAATCACGTTTAAATAACCGGTCGTTAAAACCTCTATAGGGAATCATAGCTGGCGTTGGATTATAATACTCAGCAATGCATATATATTTCTTGCTGCTTGAATATAAAAGCTCATAGACCTTTTGTAAATAATCTGGGTTTATATGTATCAATACTCCTTTTGTTAATGAAAAATCTCTTTTATAATCTACTTTAAAATCCAATATTGAATCATGATAAGTATTTTTTTCACCGCATATTTTAATAAGGTCTTTACAAGCTTTTTTATTTATCTCAATGCCTGAAACAGCTATATTCGGAAGGATATTTTTTATGGCTAACAAATTAAGACCTATATTGGCTCCAAATTCTATAACAGAGTTTACATCGACAGTCCTTTTAGTAATGTTCGAAAATAAGTTAATATTAGAAGCTAGTATCTCTTTCTCTTTACTTCGTCGTATATAGTTATTTCCAAATTCTCCCGCCCAAAACGATTCTTGTTCTGTCTTGAAACTACCCATTTTTATACTCACCTGGTTGTTTTAAAAAAAATTCATATTTAATTTCTGCCAGCTTCCAATCCGTTTCATTATCAATGTCCTGAACCATAACTTCGGGTAATTCAAAGCCATATGAGTTACTATTAAATATCTCTTTGCCATCTAATACGCTCTGTGGTTTCAACCAATAAAATTGTCCAGCATCATGATACATCTGCTCGATATCTTGGGTTCTGACTCCGACATAACTTGGATCCAACATCCTTATTTTGCCTTTTTCAAATTTTAATGCCCGTTGTATTGGATAGCTATACTTAACAACACTAACAAGCGAATCAGCTTTTTTATCCATCATCATTTTTAAGGTTTCCGTCAAGAATTTTGGTTTAATAAATACTGCAGTTGGATAAAGACAACAGATATAATCGAAAATAACTCCCTTCAAATCATACGTATGTAAAACTTCTTTAATGACATCTAAAGTAGAAGACGTATCGGAAGAGTTTAATTCTGATCTGTAAAAAGGAACTGATGCGCCATATTTTTTTGCTATTTCT
Source organism: Euryarchaeota archaeon UBA33 (assembly GCA_002506745.1). GTDB lineage: Archaea > Thermoplasmatota > E2 > DHVEG-1 > DHVEG-1 > SM1-50. Next base: position 12,308 of record DAYE01000062.1, on the reverse strand, counting down.
GCTATCTCTCCATCATCAGTAGAGACTATTATTTTTTCAAAACAGTTTGCATTTAATGCAGCCTCTATCGGATATTTTATTATAGGGAATCCACAGAAAGATCTAATGTTCTTTCGCGGTATCCTTTTACTACCACCTCGTGCTGGTATAATAGCCAATGCTTTCACTATACTACCTCTTAAGACCTTTAATATTCTTAATAACCCATTCAACGTCATGATCTGTCATCTTTGGATACAAAGGAATACTTAAGGCCTGTTCATAATATTTTTCGGTACGTGGATAATCACCATACTTATAGCCAAAAGTATTAACGTAGAAAGGTTGAATATGCACTGGAATATAGTGAACCTGTGTGCCTATGTGCGTTTCCTTAAGTTCTTCCATAACCTGTTTTCTGGTTTTCCCTATTTTTGTGAAATCAATCTTTAAGACATACAAATGAAGAGCACAAAAAACCCCGTCTTCTTGGTAAGGAATAATTAGCCAATCCAATTCTTCAAAATTTTCATTATACCGGTCTATTATCTCTCTTCTTCTTCTTATAAAATCGTCTATTCTTTTTATTTGAGAAGTGCCGAGCGATGCCTGAATATCTGTCATTCTATAATTAAAGCCTAAATCCTGCATCTCATAATACCAAGGACCTGGATTATAAGACAAACCTTCTTTTGTTATCCCATGAGTTCTTAGCATCCTTAGTTTTTTATATAACATTTCATCATTGGTAGTTATTGCACCTCCCTCTCCAGTTGTTATGGTTTTAACGGGATGGAATGAAAAAACGGTCATGTCGGAATATTTACACGCTCCTACTTTTAAACCACATTTATATTTACTGCCTAGAGCGTGACTTGCATCCTCAATAATGTAGATACCTTTTGTTCTAGATATCTTCTCTATTTTCTCCATATCCGCTGGTTGCCCAGCAAAATGAACTGGAATAATAACTTTTGTTTTTGGTGTTATTCGTTTCTGAACTTCATATGGATCAATATTGTATGTTTTCTCATTTATATCTGCAAAAACAGGTTTAATATTATTGTATACTAAGCAGTTAGACGATGCCACAAAAGTATTAGGTGTTGTTATTCCTTCTGATGTGCTTTGAATATCAAGAGCCTTAACTGAGATATGTAACGCTGCCGTACCATTACACACAGCCACACAGTATTTTGCTCCAGTGTATTCACATATAGATTTTTCGAACTCTTCAATAGCAGGCCCCTGAGTAAGGTAGTCTGATTTTAAGGTTTTAATTACAGCTTCTATATCTGAATCATCAATAAATTGTTTACCGTAAGGAATAAATTTATCCAAACTTATACCTCCACGCTATAAGTCCTTTTCGTGATAAGTTTTTAAAATTCATAACTTCTCAATTTTATCTTTCAGTTCTCTCTGAGATAACCATACACTATTATTGTCACTCGAGTAACTAAAACCTTCTGGAATAACTTTACCATTAGCAAATTTAATTTCATCCAAAAAAGGTTGCTCTGGCTCAATAACAAACATGTCATCAAACTCCTTACTATGTCGTGATTCATCACAAGTCATCAAAATTTCATGAATCTTTTCGCCGGGGCGACTACCGATAATCTTTTTTTCCGCGTCTGGTGCTATTGTATTTGCTAAATCAATAATTTTCATACTAGGTATTTTAGGAATAAAAATTTCACCACCATGCATCTTACCAATTGAACGAATAACAAAAGATACTCCCTGTTCAATCGTTAACCAAAACCGCGTCATATTTGGATTAGTAATAGTCAGAACACCTTTTTCCTTTTGTTTTAAAAATAATGGAATCACACTTCCACGACTACCAATTACATTACCGTAACGAACACAACTAAATTTTATATCTTGTTTTCCAACATAAGAATTTGCCTGAATAAATAATTTCTCAGCAGTCATCTTTGTAGCACCATACAAATTAATCGGATGAACTGCCTTATCGGTACTAATAGCCATCACCTTTTTAACCTGATGATCCAAGGCCGCATCAATGACATTTACGGCACCATCAATATTTGTTCGAATCGCCTCAATAGGATTATATTCACAGGTAGGAACTTGCTTTAATGCAGCAGCGTGAATCAGAATGTCAACATCATACATCGCTCGGTTTAATCGTAATCTATCTCGGACGTCACCAATAAAAAAACGAAGGCGGTCGTCGTTGAATTTTTGTTGCATGTCAAGTTGTTTTTTTTCTCCTCTTGAAAAAACCCGGATGGTTTTAGGTTCATGTTCTCTTAAAAGTGTTTCGACGAATTTATTACCAAAAGATCCTGATCCGCCGGTGATTAAAACTACTTTATCTTTGAAGATGTCGCTCATGTCATTAACTCCTTAACACTTCGTCTTCCGTCATCTATCATCACCAGTAATGAACAAAACCTTTTTATTTCTTCTTAAAGGGAGTCTTATCGAGTAAATCTGTAATTTTTTTTGCCCTTTGGTAACATTCTAATAAAAAAACATTAGTATCGTTCATTTTCCCCCTTCTGTTGATGTATATATGCTCATATCAAGTATACCGTTGTAAATCTGTCCTTTTTGTCTGTTTAAAGTAAAACACTATCTATAAATTTTTTATAATTTTGGCTCCAGTTATCAGCCCAGTAATAATCCATATTTTCTTTGCTATTGACCTCGGTAATATTTTTTATCTTATAATATAATTCGTCTGCATCTTTGAACCAGATCCCAAGCTCGGAAGGGATATATAATCTTGATATAAAGGTATCATATATGAAAATAATTTTATGAAAAGCATTAGCCTCAAACAGAGCGGTCGATGCTGATCCAACCACATAATCACTATTAAAGAACAAATCATATATATCTCCAGTCTTGGAGATTGTAACATTTTTACACGTATACAATTCTTTGTAACCTTCTTCAGAGGCGATTTCCTCGGGATGAATACGATATATTATTTCATATTTTTCATTCTGTAATTTTTTTTCAAGTTCTTTTGTTAATTGAACAAGTGGGCTGTTAATCGTTCCTTCTGAAATAATAAGGATTTTTTTATTTCCGTTTTGTCGTTTTTCATTTTTGAATTTTTCTAGTGCCAATGATAAATGAGGATTCCCAACAACTATTTTTACAGCAGGGGTTCTCATATGGTCATTCCAAAATTGACCGTAGGTTAGTAAATAATCCGGAAGATGTTTCTTGCATTCTACGCTATGGAAAACAGCCGAGCCGAAATTATATGCTGGATGGGCTTCAACTATCACCCCATGTTGGAATTCGGCAACTTTTATCCCCAGATCTTTAGCCCATTTTGAAATAAGACCATATCCTCCATAATGGGCATCTTGAAGGATTAAAATTTTAGGTTTGATTTTTAAAAATTTTTTTTTGCATCCCCGCTCGAAATATTTTAGTTCAGACGAAGTAAACAACAACTTCTTTTGTAGTGCTTTATAAAAATTTTCATCTAATTTTACAGGGAGTTCTTTTTTTAAAAAATTTATAAAATTTTCTATTTCTTTTTTATCTTCAGAGTTTACGTTTCCAAATAGAATGTTCTGTATTGTTGATTTTACTTTTATGGCATCGAAACACTTGACATACTTCGGATATCTTGGAAAATTAAATTTAAACCAATTAGACAAATCTAAAAATAACGTTTGTTCTTCATATTCTAAACCAAAATAATCATTGACCTTATTGAGCCATTTACCATCTTTTAAGATAGTTCCATTTTTTCCAATTATTAATATATCAAATTGTTTTGAGATAAAAAACGGATTATATAACAGTAATTTTACAAGATAATCAATTTTATCTCTAAATTTCATTTTCTTAGCCATTTCCAAATTTAATGGTGGGCTTACAAACTCTGTATGGACCTCTTTTTCTATGATTTTAAAAAAAAGTTCTACCCTGACAAAAGGCCAGATTAATGTATTACTCTGCTTAAACGAAAAATTTAGAAGTTTTTCATTATTTTCAAATTTTATTAACTCATCAAAGAGCATGGTAAGAATCATCTCTCAACTAGCTATCAATGAACAGAATAAGCAGGAAGTATTAGAAAAATGTTGGGTTTATGGTTCTATACCAAAACAAGGGATTAGCAATAATCTTTTCTAGATTTTTTCAACAACACATAGTAGGATATTTTGAAGTGGAAATTCGATACACGCAAGGAATCGATTTAAAAAAAAATTATAGGAGGTTATCAGGTTAATATTAAATACGTTCTGTTGTTTTCCAGAAGAGATGGTAGAGGATTCTCCGAAGGTTTCATTTCTGATACCGCTCTTAAATGAGGAAAAAACACTTTCACAGTGCTTGGATTCTTTGCTTGCATTGGAGTATCCCTCTGAAAAAATGGAAATATTGCTCGCGATTGGGAACTGTACGGATAACACCAGGGGAATCGCCCAGGAATATGCAAAAAAACATTCCAATATACGAATACTTGAAAACCCGACAGGGAATACTTCGGTCGGTCGGAACATCTGCATTCACCATGCGACTGGTGAGATGCTCATGAATTATTCTGGTCATGTGATTGCTGAAAAAAACTTATTAAAAGAGCTTGCGGTGAGATTGCAGAACCTACCTACGGATGTTGTCGCGGTTGGCTGCTCGAATCTTTCCCCGGGGAAGCAGAATTTTGTTGGGGAAGTGTCTGGTGCTGCATTTCTGAGTTTCATGGGTGGCCGGAGTTTCTTTTCTCAGAATGCGGTGTTTCCAGAGGAGCGATACACCGATCATCTGTCGTTCTCCTGTTATCGGAAGGACGCAGTTGAAAAGGTTGGTGGTTTTGACCCCGTATTCTGGTGTGGCCAGGATTATGAACTTGATATCAGGCTTCGGAAGGCGGGGTATAAAATCTTGTACACACCAAGGACGAAGGTGTATCATTTTAAACGGGATTCTGTTCGATCGTTGTGGCATCAGATGTACCGGTATGGGATTGCGCGGGCAAAGATGGTGAAAAAACATCCTGATACCTTGAAATTTTTCCATCTACTTGGACCAGGGTTTATCCTCGGTGGTGTTCTGATTGTGTTGCTGACAGTACTTGGTTTATTACCTGTGTGGGTGATCCCGTGCCTGGTTATGGCGTATATACTAATGTCGATGGTGAGTACCCTGCAGATTACCCGAAAGCCCAGCGTCGTGGTAAGCAGTGTGTTGTTTTATTTGTTGATCCATGTAGGGTATGGTGCTGGTTTTCTTCGAGGAATCGTCTATAGTAAATTGTAAAAAAACATGTCTGTTATTCTTAAATAGGGGGGAGGAAATATCGGTAGTGACCCCACGTTTTTTCTTGTGGGATAAGAGAGACGGACATGAAAAAGTTACAGATCGCTGTCGTCGGTGTTGGTCATATTGGTTCCCAGCATGCGAAACATGCGAGCAATCTCGGTACCTTAGTGGCTGTATGCGATATCAAAAAAGACCGGGCGAAAAGTATTGCTGAACACTATCAATGTAAAGCGTATTTTTCCCTTGATGAATTGCTCACAGATGAGAAAAATCTCGATTTAATCGCAATTTGTACTCCGAATGGTCTGCATGCAGAGCATAGTATCAAAGCGTTGAAGACCGGCTGTAACGTGCTGTGTGAGAAACCGATGGCGACAACAGTACGTGATTGTGAGCGGATGATTCATACCGCTGAGGAGACGAACCGGCGGTTGTTCATCGTGAAACAGAATCGGTTCAACCCCCCGGTCAAGGCTGTAAAAAAGATGATTGATGAAGGAAAATTAGGGAAGATTCTCAGTGTGCAGGTGAATTGTTTCTGGAATCGGAACCGTGAGTACTATCTAGGGTCTGATTGGCGTGGGAAGCTAGCGATGGATGGTGGGACGTTGTTTACCCAGTATAGCCATTTCATTGATCTGTTGTATTGGTTTGTTGGTGATGTTGAGGAGGTCGAGGCGTTCACCGAGAATTATCTGCATAAGGGTGTTGTGGAGTTTGAGGATACGGGCGTCGTGGTGCTTCGGTTTACGAATGGTGCATTGGGGACGATTCATTTTACGATAAATTCCTTTGGGAAAAACATGGAAGGTTCCATTACCTTGTTTGGGGAGAAAGGAACCGTGAAAGTCGGTGGTCAGTATTTGAACCTCTTGGAGTACCAGTCGATTGATGGTTATGAGATCACCGGTCTTGAACCGGGGAATCCCCCGAATGTGTATGGGAAGAACACCGGGTCGATGTCTAATCATGACAAGGTCTATGAGAATGTGATTGATGTATTGGTCCATGGGGGAAGTATTACAACGGATCTGTTAGACGGGTTGAAGACCGTTCAGATAATTGAGAAGATCTATAAGGCTGCCAAGAAAGGGTAGTGTTGCTGAGGGTGTGTATATGAAGAATAGGCCAACGATTAAAAAAGTGCAGATAAAGGATGTGACGTTCGGGGAGAATGTCACGGTGGTAGAACCGGTGAACCTGTATGAATGTGAAATCGGTGATGATTGTTTCATCGGCCCGTTTGTGGAGATCCAGCGGAACGTCAAGATCGGGAAGAACTGTCGGGTGCAGTCGCATGCGTTTATCTGTGAGCTGGTGTTGATTGGTGATTTCTGTTTTATTTCTCATGGGGTGAAGTTTGTCAATGATTTATTTTCCTTAGGAAGACCAGCGGGTGGTGATCGATCGTTGTGGAGGCCGACGAAGGTTGGAAGTTACGTGTCGATTGGGACGAATGCGACGATTCTGCCGGTCTCAATTACTGATAACGTGGTGATTGGCGCTGGGTCGGTTGTGACGAAAGATATCAAGGAGTCTGGAGTGTATGCGGGAAACCCTGCGCGGAGGCTGCGGTCACTATAGGAGAGGTTTTTGATGTATGTTCCACTGGTGGATTTGAAGGTAAATTATCATTCTATTAAAAAAGAGATTAACAGTGCTATTCAGGACGTGTTGGAGAGCAGTTCGTTTATCATGGGACCGTATGTGAAAAAATTCGAGGAGGATTTCGCCAGATTCTGTCAGGTGAAGCATGGGATCGGGTGTGCGAATGGGACTGCAGCATTACATCTTGCGTTACTAGCTGCGGGGATAAAAAAAGGTGATGAGGTCCTCACGGTCCCTAACACGTTTATTGCGACGACAGAATGCATCTCCTATGTTGGTGGAAAAATCAAGTTCGTTGATGTGTCACCGCAGACTGCTCTGCTTAATATCGATGTGTTAGAGAAGGCGATTACGCGGAAGACAAAGGCACTCATCGTGGTGGATTTGTACGGGCAGATGCCTGATATGCAACGGATCCGGGAGATCGCGGTGGAACATGATTTGTTCGTCATTGAGGATGCCGCGCAGGCACATGCCGCGGAATGGAACGGCCATCAACCCGGGTTTTATGGTGATATCGCGTGTTTCAGTTTCTTTCCTGCGAAGAATCTCGGTTGCTATGGCGATGGTGGAGCGTTAATCACAAACTATGATGAGCTTGCGGAGAAGCTACGGTTGCTGGTGAACCATGGGCGGACAACGAAATATGAGCATCGGATCGAAGGATATAATTATCGGTTGGACGCGCTGCAAGCCGCGATTTTAGATGTCAAACTTTCGCATCTTTTGAAATGGACAGAGCTGCGTCGGGAGCATGCACGTTTTTATGATAAGAATCTACCTTCACATGTCGGGAGGATCCTTGAGGCGAAGGGTGCGAAGCATGTGTATTACATGTATGTAATCCGGATTCAGCAGCGTGACGAATTGATGGCGTATCTGAAACAGCAGGGGATCGAGTGTGGGATCCATTATCCGATCCCGTTACATCTGCAACCCGCATATGCTTCGTTTGGGTTTCGAAAAGGTCAGTTCCCGGTCTCTGAGCAGCTTGCCTTGGAGATCGTCTCGATTCCGATGTATCCTGAATTAACCGAAAAACAACGTCAGTATGTCGTTGATCATATTAAAAAATTCATTCATCGATAATCTCTGTATCTCAGGAGATTTTCTATCCCGTCAGGTGCTTAAGATATGCGGATACCCCTGGTTTGAGTTCAGCGTTTTTCAGGGCGAAATCGATGATTGCCTGNNACGTATCTGCCGATCGCGGCCAATGTTGAGGGTGCTTCTTCGATTCTTGGTTTTTCGACGATATAGTCGACCTGATACAGGTCTGTTGTGGAAGAAGCTATTCTTGTTGCCTTCACAGCTCCGTAGCTGTTGATTTTTTCTCGTGGGACGTCTTGAATTGCGATCACAGAGGAGTGGTACGTGGTGAAGACATCAATGAGTTGTTTGGTGCAGGGTGTCTCGGACATGATGATGTCATCGCCTAGGAGCACAGCAAAGGGTTCATCACCGATGTGTTTTTCAGCAGCTAAGATAGCATCAGGTAATCCTCTTGGTTCTTTCTGTCGGATGTAATGGACGTTGGCCATGGAGGAGATCTCTCGGAGTGATTGGAGGATATCGTCTTTTTTGTGTTTGGCGAGATGCATTTCCATCTCTGGTGATTCATCGAAATAATCTTCGACCGCTCGCTTCCCTCGTCCTGTGATGATGATGATGTCGTCAATTCCTGTTTCGACTGCTTCTTTGACGACGTAATGAATCGCTGGTGTGTCAATGATAGGAAGCATTTCTTTTGGCATGGATTTGGTGACTGGGAGAAACCTTGTTCCGAGCCCTGCTGCGGGAATGACTGCTTTTTTTATGATCATACTACCAACATACTCCTTCGTAGATTTTCGCGTTTTTTGCCTGGGTGATTTTTCGTCCATCGATGACGATTTTCCCCTGGAAGTCCAGGGTGGTGAATTCTTTCCATTTGGTGGTGATGAGGATTGCATCTGAGGAGAGAACGTCCGTTGCTTTTGTGCAATATTCTATTGTTGGGTAGAGTGTTTTGAAATTGTCTATTGCTTGCGGGTCGTATGCTTTGATGTGTGCTCCTTTTCTGAGGAGTTCTTTGACGATTGGTATCGCCCGGCTGTCCCTGATATCGTCTGTGTCTGGTTTGAAGGCAAGACCAAGGATGCCAATGGTCTTTCCTTTTAATCGGGGGATGTGTTTTTGTAGGATTTTAACGAGTCGGAGCGGCTGGTCGGTGTTGACTTCTTTTACGCTTTTTATGATCCTGGTTGGTTCTTTGATTTCTTTTGACCAGGCGATCAGAGCGTCAACATCTTTAGGGAAACAGGAGCCTCCCCAGCCGATGCCTGAGTCAAGGAATGGCCTGCCGATTCTGCTGTCAAGCCCCATACCGCTGGCCACCTCATAGGTGTCGATCCCTAGATGTTTGCAGAGGTTTCCTATTTCGTTGATGAAGCTGATTTTTGTGGCAAGGAAGGCGTTGCTTGCGTATTTGATCATCTCAGCGGCTGATAGTGAGGTCTCGACGAGGGGGCAGGTGAAGTTTTTGTAGAGTTCTCGCAGGGTGGTTCTGCTTCGTTCGTCGTAATAGCCGATGACGATGCGGTCCGGTTGAAGGAAATCCTGGATCGCGACTCCTTCTTTGAGGAACTCTGGGTTCATAGCAAGTCCGAAGTCGGTGCCTCCTTTTTTTCCTGAGTATTGTTCCAGGAGTGGTAAGATGATCTGCTGTGTGGTCCCTGGGAGAACCGTGCTTTTGACGACGATGAGATGCCAGGTTTTTTTGTTCTTCAGGATCGTTGCTATTTGTTTTGTTGCTTCTTTGAGATAGGAGATGTCAATGGAGCCGTTCTTCATGGAGGGGGTTCCGACACAGAGGAAGGTGACATCGCTTTTTTCAAGGGCGTCTTGGTAGTCTGTCGTCGCGGTAATCTTATCTTTGTATGTTGAGAGAAGGTTCTCTAATCCTTGTTCGTAGATCGGTGAGATACCATTGTTTATCTTTTGTACTTTTTCTAGGTCAATGTCGACACAGATGAGGCGGTGTCCTAGTTTCGCAAAACAGGCTCCGGTGACAAGCCCGACGTATCCAGTTCCGATGATGGAGAGTCGCATAGTTGCGTATGGAAAACTTTTTTGTTCTTTTAAAGGTTGGCGTTTAGAACGTCTCTGATTGCTTTTCTGACTGTCTCATCTGAGGTCAGGGTTGCTTTCCAGCCGAGTTTCTTCATCTTTTCTGCGTCAAGTTGGAACCGGGGGACGTCGCCTTTCCAGCCGCGTACTCCTCCGGTGTATTTGAACGAGACATTCGTCAGTCCCATTTCCTCTGTGACCATTTCTGCGATACGTGTGACGGTCGTGGTGGTGTCGCAGCTGAGGTTGAAAAGATTCATTTTTTGATTTGAATGGGTATATCCGAAGAGGATACCATCGACGCAGTCGCTGACATACAGATAGGGTTTGCATTGTTTGCCGTCGCCGAGAATCTCTAGCTCATGAGGGTTTTTTCTGAGTTTTTTGATGAAGTCGACAATCACCCCGTGGGTGCCTCGTGCGCCGACGACGTTTGCGAATCGATACATCCAGGTTTGGAAATCGAAGGTGCCACAAAATGCGCTGATGAGCCCTTCTGCTCCGAGTTTTCCTGCTCCGTACAGGGAGATGGGGAGGGTCGGTCCATAGGTCTCAGGAAGGGAAGGTTCAGTGGTTTCCCCGTAGACGACCGAGCTTGAGGAGAAGAGGATCTTCTTGATATCGTTCTGTCGCATGGCTTCGAGGAGGTTGTAGGTCGCAACGATGCCTTGGTTGAGGTCAAGGTCTGTTTGTGTTTCCCCGAGTCGTACGTGTGGGTTGGCAGCGAGGTGGAAGACCACGTCATGGCCTTGTAGTTCTTTTGTTACTCGTTTGAGGTTGAGTAAATCTGCGTGGATGAAGGTGAATTCCTTTTGTTTGAGGTGATGTTGGATGAAGGATTTGTCTCCGGAGCTGAGGTTGTCGTATACCGTGACCGAATAGTTGTTTTTGAGAAGGGTGTCGACGAGGTGGCTTCCGATGAATCCAGCTCCGCCAGTGATGAATGCTTTCATGGGGACGGAATCGCTGACGTTGTTTATTTTTCCTTCGATTCACTGGTTGTTGGTGAAATGATACATGTGAGAAGGGACTTGGAGGGAAAAAATTATTTTATACTGACGAAGATGAGAAGCACTGTTGCATTTTGCGTTTTTTCAGTAGAGACACCTTCTGCGCATGATGCCACTACGTGTATTATTGTTTTTCCAAAGCCAAGGATCAAGGGTATCTTCACATCAATACTACTATTGACAGGAATAGTTGGTTCTTCTCCTGCTTTGCTCTTCCCAAGAAGGATAAATCCACCGTCGAGATTGATGCTCCATTGTACGTTGGTCGCATCTGCGGTCCCTGTGTTCTCTATGGTTGCTTTGATGCCAATTGGTCCGGTAATGGAGGTGATCTGCAGTGCTGGTTCTGACGCAGGAGTGCCTTGTATTTCTATGTCATCGACACCGAAGCTTTGTCCATTGAACCCAACATATTGCCAGGAGATGTTGATTGTTTTTCCAATGTAGTTGGTCAGATTAAAGGAAAGTTCGTACCAACCGCTGGTCGTCCAGTTTTCATCCTGAATCAAATCCCAGATGATATCATCAAAACCGGTGCCACGTATATGCAGTTTTGCTGTTGCGCCAGGGAAATTCGTATCACTCCACACCCAAAAAACGATGGTGGCAGCGACATACTCCGTTAAGTCTAGGTTTGGTGTGATAAGCCATTCGTCTGAGTCTTCATGGTTATCGTAGTTAACCCATGCTTCGCAATTTCCAGTATGAGCCCATGAGGGGTCGGTGCCGATGAACCAGTTCTGATAACTATTGGTTTCAAGAACTGACCAGCCTTCGGGAAGTTCTCCACCTTCAAAGCCTTCAGAAAGGAGAGACCCTTTGTCAAGTTTTTGTGGAATAATTTGTTGAGTACTGGTTATTGTTTTTTTTAGAGGTTGGAATGATTGTTTATTTGCTGAAACGTTTGCCGTGGATAGTAGTATTAGACAAAAAGTTACGCAGATGACACTTGCTTTTAATAGTCTAGATTTGATTTTCATACTGTCTCCCTTTTGAATATTTGCTACGAAATAATAGTATTGCCCCCTATAAAAATTTAACGAATCGATGTTTGGGAAGATAATTAGAGTTCTTAGTATCTTTTTAATCTAATAAATGGTATGATGTTGTTATTTTCCTTCTTCAATCAAAGAAAATTCTTCGATGAGAAGGAAAAAGAATCGTGGTAATTGTAGACAGATACGATGATAGGTATTATCCTTTTTTGATGTTGACAGCTTTTGGACCTCTGTCGCTGTCTTCTACTTCATATTCGACTTTATCGCCTTCGTTCAGATTCATTTCAGCTGGTACGGACGATCGGTGAAGAAATATATCTTTTCCATCTTCGCCAACGAT
>DAYE01000104.1 GCA_002506745.1 Euryarchaeota archaeon UBA33 | reverse complement strand
ATTAACTGATTGGGTGAGTGTATAATTATCTAATTTCGAAATGTTTTCCCCGATAGAGACAAAGACTTGTTTATCTTTGGGAGGATTCTTTGTGTACCCCCAAGGATAGAGAATTAACTCTCCAGACGAATGATATGAAAGTGAGATAATGATGTGATGAGTGTCAATGAAAGATTTGATGGCTTGTGTTTCGTTTTCACAGAAGGGATATTCCCCGCGGTATACATTAGTCTCATCGGCCAAAGCCGTTGTCTTGTAATACTTCCATGGAAAAAGGTAAAACAGAAACCATCGATAGCCATAATTTCTATTCAGGTCAACACCTATTGAGGTTACTTTCTTTTGTAAACCAAACGGACCATGATTCGGTGCACAATTCTTGCGTGTATCTGCTTGGACTCCATCAGGATTCACCATAGGTATGATGAAGAGTTCTGTGTTATTGATGGCCTCCCGCACACCACCTGTGCCATTTTCATAGTTTTCCACGATATATTGAATGAAGAAAATTAGCACCTCATAGGATGGTTTTTCATTTCCATGATGTGCTCCCATAAAGAATACTTCTGGCTCGTCTTCATCTTGGTCAACATGATCAGAAAGTTTTACCATCCAGAGGTTTCGTCCCTCGTAGGTTTTCCCAATTGAGATGAGTGACATGATATTAGAATGATTCGCTGCAAGGCTATGAAGTAAGACGGTCATTTCGTCATAGGTGTGATATAGACCTGGTGGGGTAATACTAGGAACATGGTTCTGTATGTCTCTCAGGTGTTGTTCACGAATAGAGTGAAGTGCGAGATCGTTTTTTGGGGATATCCACAAGGATGCTGTGCTCAGGGGTGGAACAACAAGCATACCTACAAGTATGATACTGAGAGCAATCGTGCGTTTTTTCATAAATCATCTCTATTTAATAAACAATCTCTCTTTATTATTCTTACTCCTTTATAATGTGAACGTAATGTGAATGGTTTTGCATAAAAATAAACAGACAGTGCTTTGTGATAAATCTTAAATAATTTCAGCTGTGGATAATTATAAGAACATTATGCCAGCGGTTTTCTTGAGTCTTATCTTATTTTTCTTCTGAATATGGAGAATTTTTATTAAAAATAATGAATGGAAAAATATATATATAAGTTATATCATTTGGCTTAAAAGCATATCGATAAGTTTAAAATAATTTACGGGGGCGTAGGTATATGGTACAAATGCAATCCAAAAAGAAAAAAGAGAAAAGACAAAACATTGAAGAAATCATTCAATGCCCTGAATGTAACAGCACACATTTAAGTAAAGATTACGCTCGCGCAGAACTCGTCTGCGCAGATTGCGGCCTTGTTATTGACCAAGACTTCATCGACCATGGACCAGAATGGAGAGCATTCGACAGCGATCAACGAGAAAAACGAGCACGTGTCGGAGCACCAATGACCTATACCATACACGACAAAGGACTGAGCACCATGATCGGCTGGAAAAACCGAGACTCCTACGGAAAATCTATACCTACAAGAAACAGAGCCCAACTCTATCGATTGCGAAAATGGCAACGACGTATCAGAATCAGCGATGCAACCGAACGGAACTTAGCATTCGCCTTATCAGAACTCGACCGCATGGCATCAGGCATGGGACTCCCAAGAACCGTCCGAGAAACCGCTGCGATGGTCTACCGAAAAGCAGTCCTTAAAAACCTTATCCGTGGGCGCAGCATCGAAGGAGTATCAGCATCAGCCTTATACGCCGCCTGCCGACAATGTAACGTACCACGAACCCTTGACGAAATCGCAGCATCCTCTCGAGTCTCCCGCAAAGAAATCGGAAGAACCTACCGATTCATCGCCAGAGAACTTGGATTAAAACTCATGCCAACATCACCACAGGATTACATCTCACGATTCTGCAGCGAACTGAAACTCAGCGGTGACGTACAAGCAAAAGCAATTGAAATCTTGAAAGACGCCGCTGACAAAGAACTCACCAGTGGCCGTGGGCCAACCGGAGTAGCAGCTGCATCCATCTATATCTCCTCGATCCTCTGTGGCGAACGAAGAACCCAACGAGAAGTCGCAGACGTTGCTGGAGTGACAGAAGTCACAATCAGAAACCGATACAAGGAACTTGCTGAACGACTCGACATCGACATCATCCTGTAAAGAACCATGACTCGCTGGTACACCGAAAAAAAGAAAGAACATTTTTATAAAGAAGCAAAACGAGTCGGTTACCGCGCACGCTCCGCCTTCAAATTACAACAAATCCAAAACAGATTCCATCTGATACCAAAGGACGGCCTTGTCGTCGACCTTGGCGCAGCCCCTGGCGGCTGGAGCCAGGTTGCAAAAGAACTCGTTGGCGAGCAAGGGAGTGTTATTGGCGCAGATCTCTCGACAATCCAACCATTAGAAGGTGTTCAATTTATCCAAGGTGATATAACACAAGCTGAAACGATTGAACAAATCAAGGATATAATGAACGGCAGGAACGCAGATGTCGTCTTGTCAGATATGTCGCCAGATATCTCAGGGAATTATTCTGTTGATCAGGCGCGTAGCGAATGGTTGTGCGAATGTGCACTCCATGTCGTAAATCAGGTTCTCAGACCAGGTGGTCATTTTATCTGTAAAATCTTTGAAGGAGAAGATACGAAAGCATTCATCGAAAAAGTAAAACATCAATTCATGGTTGTGAAAACATTTTCTCCTGAAGCCTCCCGTAAAAATAGCTCTGAGGTCTATATCATCGCCAAATCATTCAAAAACCCTTATAAAAAGGACGATAAATCATATTAGTAAACTAATAAAAGGGTATATTATATAGGAGTTGATATCAGTTAAGTTTTATCCAATGGTAGAAACAATGACGGACCAATCCCTCGCTCTGGAAGTGTTTTTCAAACACACCTATGAGGATATCGAGAAAAAAATACAGGAAGTCATTACAGATCAGAATATTTTAACGATCCTCAAAGAGGGGAAACGGCTACGACCATTACTTGGCGCCCTATCCTTCAAAGTTTGTACCGGAGGAAATGAATCATCGCAAGTCTATCAGCAGTTTTTAGAAGGAACAGTCGCAATAGAACTTGCGCATGGCGCCTCCTTAGTTCATGATGATATCATCGATGGTGACTTAACCAGACGAGGAGAACCAGCGTTTTACATTAAAACCGGGGTCGATAACGCAATCCTCATCGGCCATAAGATGCTGGTGTTAGGGTTTAAACTGGCGTTATCTCACGGGGACCGAATCGCGAAACTGTACGTGGACGCATGGGGCGGGACCCTTGACGGACAGCTCTCCGAGATTAATTTCAACAGCAAAGACCTCAAGGATATCAATATCACCGCAGACTCCAAATTCTTCCAAGTCTACAGCAAGATTATCGATCTGAAAACAGCAACCTTGTTCTCAGCAGCATGCAAAGCCGCAGCATATTGGGCGAACGCATCAGAAGAGATAGCAAACCTCCTTGCAGAATACGGCAGAGAGGTAGGGTTTGCGTATCAGCTCGCTGATGACCTTGTGGATCTTGAGAAAGGCGAGATGATCGACAGTGTCGTCATCCCTCTGCTAACCCGACTCGAGAAACGGACTGCGAAGAATGGCAATTTCAAACCCCGGTCGATACGAAAAAAGATCGAGAAGAAATCACCAGAGATAAAAAAACTGTACCTCGAAGAGATCTCAAAGCATGTCAATAAGGCACAGAAGATTTGTAACTCCCCTGTCCTTCCAAACAATCAATTCAAAGCGTTTTTACTTGATGCACCGTTCTATAGTATTAACAAAATGCTAAAGGAAATCTACATCAACATTTAATTTTTTTTTTATAGTTGCGAC
>DAYE01000077.1 GCA_002506745.1 Euryarchaeota archaeon UBA33 | reverse complement strand
GTATAACGCTCTTTTTGTCCTTCTCCCTCTGTGACGTTTCCCCGGAACACTGGGATATTTTTTATCATACTTTGATAGAAGGCGGATTCTTCATCGACTCTGGTATATCCCCCTGTTTCAACCGTTAAAAACTCTACCTTGTATTGATAGATTTTTCCTTGGTCAAGTGTGGTTTGATGGTTGCCGTTTTCAGGATATTTTACGAAGAGCAGGATGCAGGTGTCTTGGTCCTTTGTCATGATTCTTCTTCCCTGGTCTCTGATGCTTGAAGGGCTTCCTCAAAGAGCTGGAGAACATCGATGATCTCGACATCGGTAGATGTTTTTTTTAGCTCTTCAAAGCAGGTCAGACAGTTACAGACGAGGGTCGGAGCATGGTTTTTCACAGCTGTAAGATAATTCACCAAACGCAACGCATTATTTGGATCGCTGCCATGGTTCCATTTATAACAGCAGCTGGAGGGTTGATCCATGGGTGGCTTGGCAAGCTCACCGAAGCGTGAAACTGCATCATGAGCTGCTACTCCTTGTGGCGATTGTGGTCGGAATCTGCAGGAATCATGGACCGTTATCTTCCCCCTGATTTTTTTCACAAGGAACTTGTCTTGATACCGCAACAGGTACTGCGCGACGCTCAGGACCTCAACATCCATCTGATACATTTTTCGTATCTGCTCGACTGCTTCATAACATTCGGCACACGCGGTGAGAATAATCCGAGGATCACAGGCTTTGATTTTCTGGTAGAGCAGTTCAAGACAATCATCAGCCTGGTCAAATTCACCCTGGAGCAGATGAGGTGCTCCGCAACAGGCAGTCACCCCACCAAGAACATTATAGCGACTACCGACATGTTTGAGTAAGCGAAGTGTTTGTCGTACTGTCTTTGCTGAGTAAATATAGCAACCTGGATAGAAGAGCACGTCTACTTTCTTTTCCGGGGTTGTCTCCATGAAACAGGCAAGATCCTTGTTCGTGAGTTTTTTTGATCTGATAAACAGCTGCTGGATGATTCTTCTCATTCCTGTTTGATTTGGTCCTTTTATGAGAAGATACCGCTTGTATCCCCAGGGTGTTTTGTTTCTTATTTTATATTTAATATAGCGGACCATGTGGTCTCTGCGGATGTCTTTGGGGCAGACTGGAACACATTGTCCGCATTGCATGCAGCGAAACGCGAATTCCTGAATCTTCAAAGGGACGCTTTGTCCGTCTTGTGATGCCACATTGAGGTCGTGGATTGAAAACGTATCCTTCGTCACCGGGCAGACGTCCATGCATCTATTACATTCAATACAGCGTTGGCTGTATTCGGAAACCTTCCCTCTTAGGAATACTTTTGTTGGTACTGATTCCTTATTTTTTCCGGCTTGTCCATTCATAGAAATTTCAAACCTTTTTTTTAGGAGTCAAATTCTTTTTTATTTGCTTCTTTCGATTCTTGGTTTTTTCTTTTTTCATTGAATCTTCGTCGTGAATACCAGACGATCAGTCCCAGAGCAAAACAAGTGATAATTAACACACCAAGTAATTCCCAGGGGATACGTCCTTGGGTGAGGCCTTGGGTGAGAGCATCAGTACCGACAACCACGATGATTGAACCGGGAAGCATGCAGAGCCATGACCAGAACACATAGGTTTTGAATGAGACTTTGGTCAGACCAAACCCGTAATTCAGTAAGGTGAAGGGAAATAACGGGATTAATCTGGTTAAACCGACGATCATCATCCCTTGTTCCTCGGTGAGTTGGTCAAGTCGTTTCATGGTCTTGTTTTTAGATAGCCAACGAGCGACCGTATCACGAGCAAAATATCGGGCGATCAAGAAGCATATGCTTGCTCCGACAGTGGATGAGACACTGATGAGGATGACTCCAACCAGGGAGCCAAAAAGGCCACCAGCGATCACTCCAAAAATCGTACCGGGAATGGTCGCTATCACCGCTCCAAGATAGATAAAGAAGAATGCAACCGGTCCCCAGACGCCCTGTGCTTGTATCCAGTGTTGTAACTCCTGGATGTCCGCCCCAAGGCCATACAGATTCATGACGATAAAGAGTGTTACGATAACGATGATGAGGACGGTTGGTTTCCACCAGTCTTTCAGCCGTTCATTTTTTTGGTTGTTTTCGTTCATATCTCATGTGCGTTCCTTTCGTTAGATAAGAGCGCCTCCACAGGAGGATCCATGGCCGGCAGTACAGCCAAAACAGTGATCTGCGGTTGCTATTTTTCTTTTGGATAACACTGAGTGGTCAAATTGTTTAATGTTTTTTTGTATTTTTGTTGTTACTGGAAGCCCTGCGGCCAGGTTAAAATCACAGTCGTAAAGGGTACCGTCCCATCCGATGTTGATCTGATGACGGCACATTAATGACGGAATCGTCTCAGGGTTAAATGAGTCTTTCAATAACTTCATATATTCTGGTTTTTTCCCCTGTAACATATTGAGGAATCGTCCGAGTGGCATATTCGTCAGCGTAATAAGTCTTGTGAACTGGATGTTGAAATGTTCAGTGAGATATGATCTGTAGTCGTTTTCAAGAGTTTTTTGTTCCGGTGGTAATACTGGTTCAAGAGGGTTGAACACTAAGGTGAGTGGAAGCTTTGGTGTTGTCCCATACCCGATTTTATTCAATAATTGGAGTGCCTCAATGCTTTTTTCGAACACTCCCTTTCCACGCTGAAGACGTACCTCCTCTTCGAAGTAACAGGGAAATGAAGCCACGAGTTCTATGTTAAGTTCTCTGTAGAGGTTTGGGAAGTGTTTGTAAGTTGGATCTAGGAGGATAGTCAGATTCGTCCGGAGTTGAACCCGATGGTGTTGTTGCACAAGGGTTCTGAGGAATTTTTCTAGGTGCGGATGCATCTCTGGTGCTCCCCCGGTGATATCAATCAGGACCGGTGGAAGTTTTGATGTCACTGCCAAAATTGCTTGCATGGTCTGCCAGCTCATCTGCTCCATTCGCTTTGGTGAAGCCTCCACATGGCAATGCTCGCAGGTCTGATTGCAGAGTAAACCAATATTTATCTGAATAGTGCCTAGATCAAGGCAGTGTAATGGCTGATGGGTTGCATCGAAAATACGTTGCTCGAAGTTATTTTTTTTCTCTGACATGATACTCAATTTCCTCAGTGGAGAACTGTGTGACGCAAATTCCATTCCTCTATTTATCGATTTGGATACGGGATATTTTTCTCCTTATATACGCACTATGATTCTTGCCAGGGATAGAAACGTGCGAGATTCTCAGCAGGCATACCACACCAGTACAAAAAAATGATGATAGTATCTCTGACTGCTGTGTACAATAGTCCTTCTTGTCTCCATCGTCGGTCCGAGGTTATTACTGGAGTTGATAGGATGACGATTTTTCCGTTTTTATTATGAATACGACGCATCAGTTCTACATCTTCCATTAAGGGTATATCCTTGTATCCTCTGATGGCATCAAAATAGGATTTCCTCAGAAAGATGACTTGATCCCCGTACGGAGCACGAGTGAGTTGAGATCGGCTCGTAGAGAAAGCAGCCATCATTGTAAGCAACAGATTATGAGATTGAATTCGTAATGTAAATGCGCCTCCAACGTACTGTTCGTTTTGCAGGGCGGTTTGAATCAAAGAAAATGCGTTTGATGGAAGAAAGGTATCCGCATGAAGAAACACAAGGATGTCTCCTGTCGCATGGGCTGCTCCTTCGTTCATCTGACGTCCTCGTCCCTGAGAGCATGCGTATTTCCTCACAGTTGTATCAGAGATCACTTGCAGGGTATCTTGTGTTTTGCTTCCATCGACGACGATGATTTCAAAAGGTTCGTCATGCTCTAATTGTTGTAACGAATCAAGCAGGGTGTTGATGATTGCTGATTCATGGAGTACAGGGATGATGATCGAAAACGTACATTTAGCAGGCACAATATTCCCTTAGACCGACTCAAGGATTTTCAGCAGATATCGGTAGAATTTATCGACGGTACTGATATGCAGCTGTTCCTCTGGTGAATGCGGGTTTTTCAGGGTTGGTCCAATCGAGACCATATCCATACCTGGGAATTTCTCACCAATGATACCGCATTCAAGTCCTGCGTGAATCGCTTCGATTTTCGGCTCAGCTTTGAACATGTCTTTGAATGTTTTCTTTGAAAGCGCTAGTATCTTTGATTGTAGATCAGGTTTCCAACCAGGATACGGGGTCCCCTCAGTGACTTTCGCACCAGCAAGAGACGCGATCGCTTTGATCCGGTCCCGCATGTCCTGGAGTGCGGATTTCATGGGAGATCGTGAGCTCATCCCGATGACGATTGTATTGTTTTTTACAGCGACCGTGGCGAGATTCGTCGAAGTGTTGACCAATGTTTTGATATCGTAGTTCATTTGATGGACGCCATGGGGCAATCCATGTACGAGATTCAACAGCTTCTCCTGTGAGGATTTCTCCAGTCCTGTCTTCGATGATTCACAGGTTGATACATCGACTTTAAGGTTCGGGTCGATTGGTTTTATTTCCTCGTAGATTTCTTTTTCCTCTGCCTTGATTTGCGTGACAAAGGAACCTTTATTTTTCTTATCGATTACCAATTTCGCGTACGCTTCTCGAGGGATGGCATTATGCTTATCTCCTCCTTTTATATCAAAGAGCGTGAAATCATATTTCTGTGATGCTTTCCAAAGCAGGCGTGTCAGGATTTTTATGGCGTTACCTCGTTGTTCGTGGATATCTACCCCAGAATGACCCCCACGAAGACCAGAGACTTTCACCATCAGAGAGTCATCTCCCCGGGTTGCTTGCATCTTAATAGGAAGCTCTATGGATGAGTCTCCTCCACCAGCACTGGCAACTGTGATTACCCCGAAATCCTCGCTATCGAGGTTGAGCATGATTTTCCCGGTCAGCATGTCTGATTTCATCGCAAACGCACCAGTCAGACCGGTTTCTTCATCAATGGTGTATAATGCTTCGATAGGTCCGTGTCGTACCTTTTTATCTTCTAAGAGGGCAAGGCTTATCGCAAGACCGATTCCGTTGTCTGCCCCGAGGGTCGTTCCGTTCGCAGTGAGCAGATCCCCGGTGATCTTCAGTTGGATAGGATCTTTAGAAAAATCGAATGTCACATCACTGTTCTTTTCACAGACCATGTCCATATGGCCTTGCAGGATGACGGTTGGTTTGTTTTGCATCCCTGCGGTCGCCGGTTTTAAAATAACGACATTGCCTACCTGGTCTACTTTTGTTTTCAGTCCTTGTTTCTTTCCGAAATTGACGATATATTCTCTGATTTTTTCCTCATGTTTTGAGCATCTTGGGATTTTCCTAATCTCATCAAAATGTTTCCATACAAGTTTTGGTTCAAAATTCTCAATACTTGGCATAAACTGTCTCCCTTATTCTACGAACTGGTAACAACACAACACATAAAAAAGGTTTTGCCACCAGAAAAGAGGAGATGAGGTCCTTAGAATTTATGAGGCTGTTGGGAACGCATCCGGATCTTTTTTCAGATACGGCAATCCTGACCTCTTGCTTACTTCAACATGATATCCCTCTGGCAAGGAGGTTGTAGTCCCGCTTTTCGGTGTTTTTTTACTGAAAAAATAGATGACCTGGTTTTTTCCATTCCTTAAGTGAACCAGCTCGGTGTACAGCGTATAGAGCCCATAGGTGTATTCCTTGGCAATCTCAACTGGGACGATAGCCGTTGTGATGTTACCGAAGTAATTTTTTACTGATGTCGTGAAAAGATACAGCAGGGATAGGACAAACAGTGCGAACAAAAGATACCCAATGTTTTTTTCGCCGGTCATAAAGATGTAAAGGATTGTTCTTAATACTGAATACGAGAGAAACACGAACGCAAAGATTCGTGCTGAATTTTTTCTTTTCAAAAAACCATAGGGGATAATCATTAACGACAGTATCACGAACAACACATCAATCCACATCAGGATGTTGTCATGGGAGACTGTTAGAAACGTGGTAAGATCCCCGTTCATCGCCATAAGAGTATTCCCTAGATAATATAAGAAAACTACATCGATCAAGACGATGAAGATGAGAAATACAATGATTCCTATTGGTGCCTCCTTCCTTTCACTCATTAAAATAATACATACATCAGAGAGACTTATATTTTTCGACCCTTATCATAATCTAGTAAATACTTGAAAATAATAAAAATCCGTGAAAAACCATCTCTCCTTGAAAAGGGACAGTAAGAGTTTATATAATCCTGCGCCGTTTACCAGGAAAACGGAGGCAAGTAAGTATGGATTGGGGTATGAAAAATCGGCTTTCCAGAATCATTAAACCAAAAGATGGACGGACCGTCATGCTTGCGGTCGACCATGGGTACTTCATGGGCCCTACCTCAGGGCTTGAACAACTGAATTGCATGGTTAATCCCTTGTTACCGTACACTGATACGTTAATGCTGACGCGTGGTGCGCTTCGAGACTACATCAACCCCACGATCGATGTTCCCATCGTCCTGCGTGTCTCCGGAGGAACAAGCATCATCGGCCCAAGACTTTTGCAGGAAGGCACGGTCGTCTCTATCGAGGATGCGATCCGACTGAATGCATCTGGTGTGGCGTACTCGATTCTTGTCGGAGCTGAATTCGAACGGGACACCATCCTTGGGATGACTCATTACATCGACGAGGCGGAACGATACGGGATTCCTGTGTTAGCAGTCACTGCAGTGGGAAAAGAAATGAAACGAGACGTTCGCTACATGAGTCTTGCCTCACGGATTGCTGCCGAGCTTGGCGCACATATCGTAAAAACCTATTATGTCCCCGAGTTCGAGAAGGTCATCGAATCCTGTCCAGTGCCGGTCGTCATCGCGGGTGGGAAGAAACAACCAGCGGATGAAGCGTTACAGATGTCGTATGATGCGATACAAGCAGGAGCCATTGGTGTGGACATGGGGCGGAATATCTTCCAAAGCACTAACCCGGTCAATATGATAAAAGCAGTCAACGCGATCGTCCATAAGAACGCGACACCAAAGGAAGCATTCGAACTTTTCAAAGGAAAAAAGAAATAAGAAACACTCGTGCTATTTCTTTTTCACACGATATGTTTAAATAAAACATCTTATTACACCTATCCCTGAGGAGGCAAACTATGGACCTAATGTTAATAATTGGACTTGTCATACTGCTGATTGTTGTTGTGGTTCTGCTCTGGTTTTTCAGCTACTACAACCGAGTCATCAGATACGAAAACCGCATAGATAACGCATGGGCACAAATCGATGTGCAGCTTAAACGACGGGCTGACCTTATCCCGAATCTCATGGAAACCGTCAAAGGCTACATGAATCATGAGCGAGGGACACTTGAGGCAGTCACACAAGCCAGATCTGCAATCATGACTGCAAAGACACCACAGGAGAGCATGAATGCAGATACTATGCTGACTGGTGCGTTAAAGACTTTATTTGCGGTTGCAGAAAGCTACCCTGATCTGAAAGCGAATCAGAATTTCTTACAACTTCAGGATGAACTCACACACACTGAGGATAAGATATCATACTCACGACAACACTTCAACGACTCGGTACTACAGTTCAACAACATCATTGAGACCTTCCCTGGCAATATCTTTGCGAACATGATGGGGAAGAAAACACATGAAATGCTGCAAATCCCAGAAGCGTCACGAGAAGTACCCAAAGTATCCTTCTAAGGATATCGACTCTCTGTAACTATGGAACAGCAACCAAGACTCATAGAAGACCATATACGGAAAAACAAGTTCGATACCCTTGTTATCTGTATGCTGATGGTCATTCTCCTTTTTTCTGTTATTTTTGCTATCGGTTATATTCTTGGTGCTCCCCCCGTACTGACCATGATGCTTGCGCTGCCAGTCGCGCTGTTCTACATCTTTATTACCTACTCATTTTCTGTACAGAGTGTTATTTCTGCAGCGGGAGCACGACCGATAAACCCACAAAACAGAGAAGAAAAACTCCTGGGCTATAAAGTCGAGGAGATGGCTATTGCTGCCGGCTTACCAACGCCAAAGGTCTATGTGCAGGAATCACGGGATATCAACGCGTTTGCGACCGGTCATAAACCCTCTGATGCCATTATCTGCGCAACCACCGGAGCTTTGCAGCAGTTGAACTCTGAGGAACTTGAAGGCGTCATTGGTCATGAGATGAGCCATATCCAGAACCGTGACATCCTGGTGATGACCGTTACCGTCGGAGTCGTAGGAGCGATTGCTCTTATCGCGGAGATCGCGTTACGGATGCTGTGGTTTTCCGGCGGGAGAAGTAATAATAATCAAAAAGGAGGAGGCAACATCATTGTTCTTGTCATCGCCATCATCTTCATTATTCTCGCACCGATCTTCTCACGACTTACTTATCTTGCGATTTCACGCAGACGAGAGTACCTTGCCGATGCTGACGGAGCATATCTGACGAGAAATCCAGAAGGACTCGCAAAAGCATTAGAGAAAATCAAAGCAGATATCCCTGACGATCCCAAAGGCTCAAAGACGGTCGCACCATTGTACATTTCAAACCCGTTCAAACGAGCACTCCGTGAATCGATATGGTCGACCCATCCACCTCTTGATGAGCGGATTCGTCGCTTACGATCGATGTAAAACCGGTGGTTCTCCTTTAACACTGGTTTATTTTAAAGGATTGATTGAACAAACTGATCAACCTGTTGTTCTCCTTTTATTATCTTTCCTTTCTTCATCTGCAGACCAAGGAAGCTATCGGAGAGATTCACACTAAAATTCGTAAGATCCTGTTGCATCATCTGTCGTGGTTTTCCCTGCGGATCTGGCATTCCACCGCCTGTGATGAACAGTGCTGTTTTTTTCCCTTTGATGTTTTTTGCAGAAGAAAAGAATGTTTTAATAAAAGGCGAGCAGCATCCTCCCCAGGTCGGTGATCCAACAACCAATGTCGAATAGTTACCTAAATCCACATCAGTGTTTTTAATCGGTAACTCTATTTGTTTCATCGCAGCACGTCCCGCGCTAAAAAACCCTGGGCGTTTCACCGCTTCGATCTCGATGAGATCAACAGATAAATTCTGTTGTTTGAGTTTGTCGGCAAGAAGTTGTGCCGCAGCCCGCGTGTTCCCTGTTCTTGAATAATACACAATTCCAATCGTCATAGATACTCTTCCTTGATACGTTCCGGGCCTAGTACCTACTTTTTATATATAATGGTTCTGAACAAATCGATATTTGTAAGAGAGACGGAAGAGAAAACCTTGTATATAGTACTCTTTGATGAAGCCCTCTCTCAAGATTGATTAACGAAAACTACATAAACGAGAAACACATGGCAACGGAGAATCCATATGAAGAAAATAGCATCTATCATCATCCTAACGTTACTGACAATCCTAGTCCTGTATCCGAGTGTCAACGCTACAGATACAGGAGTGGTCGTCGACCAAGAACTCGTGGCAATTTCCCTTACCAACACCGGTCTACAAGTTGAGAAGACTGTGAAGGTCACCAATAAAGGCACAGAGAATATCACCTCGCTGCGGTTCTGGATTCAACAGGACATCCAGGATGCTGTGAAGATCACCGAGTTACAGTCCGGAGCAGACCTTGTCCCGCTGATCACGGGGAATATCAGGACCTGTAACCTGAGCGCGGCGAACCTCTCGATGATATCAGATGCTTCCATGACTCTGCAGCTAACCTATCATCTTCCAAGCAGTGCACAAAATTACATTCAAACCCTCCTCTATAATACCACCTTTTTTTCTGTTACCTACGAAAACCGGGATCTCTTCCAAGGCGAGCATATCCTCTATGGCTCAGATGCGAACAACGCGATACAGATCCTATTATACAAGCCAACAGAAGCACCGTTAAACATCACGATGATCATCATCGTCTTCCTTATCGTCATCATCGTTCTCGCCATGTTGCTGCTCTTGTTGAAAAAACAGCGGTCGAAAACCAAGAAAGCGGTCTCTGAATCAGAAGAAACACTCGCTGCCAAAAAATCATTACTGCTCTCGTTGTTAAAAGATCTTGAGAAACAATACCGTGCGAAATCCATCTCTGATGAAACCTATACCAAGATTAAAGATGAGTATAAACAACAAGCTGTCGATGTCATGAAAAAACTCGATGACCTGAAGAAATAATGATTAAAAATCAAAGATGCTTGGTTGTTTCAAATCCGTGCTTTCTTTTTTCTCCTCTTCATCTTTCCGTTTTATAGGGGCTGTCATTTCGATTTCTTCTTGTTTCTCATCGGTTTTTTCAGCGCATTGCACGATGTCTTTCATCCTATGAAGATATTTTTCCCCAAGGATGAATTTCACTTCGCTTTCTGAGAAATCAAGGTGTTTTATCATCTTGCAGGCGAATCGTGGGTTATTCCTAAATAACACCTGGAAATGCGGAAGGATCGCTTCTTTCGTTTTTCGGTCTGAGACATGATTCAAACTTGAGATTTTCTTTGTCACACCATCACGAATCAGCCGCGCGGATTGGTTGCCTTTCATCTGTTTCAACCATAACGGGAACGCGTATTGTGCATTCCCATAGCTATGGGTTTTTGCTGCAGAAACCCCGCCACTCATCATATCGCATGCGTATGACCAGAGGTCGTAGACCCGTGTTTTGGCGACTCTTCCAAAAAACACGTCTGCTTTTGAGAGTGCCTCATAACCACGTACGAGATCCTTCACATCTAGATATTCTCTGGGTAAATTTTCAGTAATCCAGAGTAAAAACATCTCAGGTTCCACATCGATATTTCGCATACAATCTCTGCTTTTTTGGAGATTTTTTGTTTTGAACACCTCTCGTAATGCATCGAAAATGAGGGTATCTCGGTCCCGATATCCGAGCGCATCGATATCCTCGATGGTGAGTTGTGTACGGTTGACACAGAGTGATTGAAGGTCGTTTACCGCTGATCGGACGTCCCCTTTCGACCGGTCAACAATGGTTTTTAATGCTCTGATGTCCGCTGTGATATGTTCCTGTGTGCAGATATGTTTTAACAACTCTATTATCTGACTGGGATTCACCGTGTAGAATTGGATGACGTTGCAGAGGTTTTTGAGTGGGTCCCCTCCGCCTTTTGTCAGCTCATACAAGTCGTTGACAATCAAGATGATAGGCTGTTTGGTGATTTTGATCGTATCAATGATTGCTTTTTTGCCTCCCCGGTCTCCAAGACCGCTGTCTGAATCTGATTTGTCAAGTTTTTCATACAGGTTATCTGCTTCATCAAGAATGATGAGCTTTCGTCCTCCTTTTCTCACTGGTGTGAATCCCCCCGTGATATCAAAGGTTTCATTGACCGCACCAGCTGTCGCGATGCGTTTGATTGATGATTCATTGCGTGCGTCTGATGCGTTGAGTTCAAGAACGGTCCATCCAAGGTCTGCGGCTAAAGCATGAGCGGTGCTGGTTTTTCCTGTCCCGGGTTTTCCGGAGAGGATTGCAGCACGTTTGTCCGGTATTTTTCCCTGGTTCCATCGTTCCGCCCAGGCGCGTAAGGTCGAAAGAGCACGCTCGTTGCCTATGATGTCGCGTAAAGTCTTCGGTCGATATTTCTCTGTCCAGTCCTCCATTGGTAAGAGAGAAGATTCATAGGGTATTTTAAGATTTGTTTTGACATAACCTTTTTATNNCCTTCCCCTACACTTTTACACTGATTTCATTTCCAAAAAAAAATAAGAAAAAAAGGTTTAATTAATAGTGTCTACTCTTTCAATTCAACAACCAACATATGAACATCAGTTTTTCCCAGGTTTTCAGCTTCATGGGATGTAGCATCCATCCAGATTACTTGCCCGGTTTTAAGGTCCATTGTTTGTGGTTTCCCGTTTGATGGTGTTATCTTCATTTTCCCATCGTTAAAAATATACAATACATGATCAGGGTGCGAATGCATAGCTGCTTTAACACCGGGTTTAAACCGAGCGTCGATCACGCGCACTCGGTCGTTTTCCATAATGAGTTTGCTCACATTTGGCGTTGCCTTTAATGCATCGAAAATTTCATCCATATTATTTCATCTCCTTTCTTTTTTCTATACTTCTTCAAGAATTGTTGTTAGATAGTTTGACAATATATTAACTTATTGTTATAATATCTCTAAAACGATTCAAAAACAATTACTTTTATTAGAGTAATTGTCTTTGTCTTATGATAATGTTCTCCTCATAATAAATTTTCTATCATTGTCATACCAGTAAACTGGGGTTCAAATCCCTTCCCCTGCACTTTTACTGGTAAATTCGTGTTCCCTTCCCAACGGAAACCTTCAAAATCGAAAAAATTCTGCAACAGATATAGTACCATCAAATTTGTTAACAAANNCAAATACGAGTCCGAATCTCCCTTCACGCATACTTTTTACGAGTACGCCATCATTATTTTTCTTGTTCTAAGAGCCATTTCCACACGGGTTTTATCAGTATCTTTTTCTTCTCTCTTGTAAATTCATCTTCTTGGTCAAACGTTAGGATGAGGCCACTTTTTATAGAGAAGAAATTCATTGCTGAAAATAGCCCTTCGATTTCTCGTTCCTTGTTATTTTCGTTTAATTCCCAGGTGACTTGAATAATCGAACAAATCGATTTTTTCTCCATAACGATAAAATCACACTCATTTTTATCTGAGAAATAGAACACATCGGTAAAGAGCTTTTTTAGAGCTGTATATACAACGTTTTCCAGAATCCATCCTTTATCTTTTGTAAGTCGTGTGGAAAGGATTTGGATAAAACCAGTATCAATCAGATACATTTTTTTATCGTTGATTAACTGTTTTTTGATGCTATGATCAAATTTGGTAATAGTATTGACAAAATGTGTTTCTTCTAGATGGGAGATATATTTTTTTACGGTGTTCACACTTCCTATTTTTAAGGTTTTTTTAATGTCGTTGTAGCTGAATTTATTTGAAAAGTTGTTCACAAGATATTGGTAGATTTGTTTGAGGGTCGTGACGTTTTCAATATGATAACGTACCGCGATATCTTTGATGAGGATATCATCATAGATGTTCATTAAGAGTTCAAGGTCGTCATGTAGAAGGTATTCAGGCATCCCTCCTTTTATAAGATATGTTTCAAAGAGTTTTTTTATTTTAACGCGTGTTTCCGTGCGATACAAATCCTGGTTATCAACAGTGATGCGTTTAAGGGCAAGGAATTCAGTAAATGAGAATGGTTTCACGATGATATCGACGTGTCTACCGGTTAGTTTTGTACCAAGTTCTTTACTGAGAAGGGATGCGCTTGAACCAGTGAGATAGAATTTAAATCCTTGTTCATAGAAGCGTCGTACAAAGGTTTCGAAGTTTGGAATATTTTGTATTTCATCGATGAAAAAAGTTTTACATTCTCCATAAAGATCAATAAGACTTTCATAGATATCATTGAACCTACTTGCATCAAAGTTGAATAAACGTTCATCCTCGAAGTTAATGTAATAGAAATTTTTATTGTGGTAGTATTTTTCAATGATTTGTTTGAGAAATGTTGATTTTCCACTTCTTCGTATACCCGTAATAACGATGACATGGGGGAGGATCATTTTCGCTTTGATATCTTTAAGGATAGTTCGTTCGATCCCATAGTCTTTTTTAAGGATGGTTTCTCGTTGTGAAACAAGGATTTGTTTGAGTTGTTCTTTGGTAAGCATCGTATTCTGTAGGGAAACAATATTTATTAATTTTTTCATTCAAAATGCACAAAAAACATATATTTTGTTCATTCATAATGAAAACTTATAGCTTTAGCTAATGGTAAAATCTCATCAAATTCCTATCATATTCTCCTTGTCTCCTCTGAGTAAGGTAAATTGACTTATTTGAAATAGGCATTCAACAGGAGAAAGCCGCGTTTTTTTTACCAGCAAACAAGCGTCAAAATCTCCCTC
>DAYE01000034.1 GCA_002506745.1 Euryarchaeota archaeon UBA33 | reverse complement strand
CCTTCACCGAGTGCCAAAAGGGAGATAATTGCCATGATACCAATCGATATACCAAGTAACGTCAGCAGTGATCGAGAAAATCGATTTCGAAGATTTTTTATTGCAAGCTTTACATTGTCTCTAAACATGCTCCTCTCGTACCTCACCATCCTGAATACGAAGCACACGTTTCGCTCGTTGTGCAATCGCCATATTATGCGTAACAACGATGATAGTTTCTCCTCTTTTATTGACCTCTTCGAGAATTCGCATAATATTGTCACCTGATTTTGTGTCAACATTTCCGGTTGGTTCATCCGCAAGAATAATCGAAGGATTATTGGCGAGTGCTCGAGCAATAGCGACACGTTGCTGTTCACCACCGCTCATCTCTGATGGTTTATGTGATAAGCGTTTTGAAAGTTCAACCATCTCCAGAAGCTGTTTAGCCTTTTTTGTCCGTGTCTGGGAATCAACTCCAGCAAACCCCATGGACAACTCAACATTCTCCAATGCATTTAACGTGGGAATTAAGTTATATTTCTGAAAAATAAAACCTATTTTTTCTCGACGAATACGTGCAAGTTCGTTTTCATTTAACGTAGAGACATCGCTGCCGTCGATAATGATATTCCCAGAGGATGGTTTGTCAAGGCATCCCAGGAGATTCATCAAGGTTGATTTCCCAGAGCCTGACGGCCCGATAATAGCGATATAGTCCCCTTGCTTGATACGAAGATTTGTTTCCCGCAGAGCAAAGACCTGCAGAGGGGGTTTGCCATAGGTCTTTGAGACATTCTGTGTGACGATGACGTCCTTACTCATTATGCCTTCCGCCGTTTTTTCCACCGCATATACAGTAGTACGCCAACAATGATAACGACAATGATGAGAATAACTGGTGTGAGACACGTCATTAATCCAGAAGCCTGAGGTATACCATTTGACCCAGAGGTACTTGTTGTGGAGCTACCAGAGGATTGATAACTCTGGCCTGGACCTGAAACAACAGTAAATGATTTGGTAACCTGGGGTGTCTCAAAATACTCATTTCCTTGTTTGAAGGACACGGTAAATCCTATGATCTGAGTGCCATAATCAACAGTATCAGCATAGATATCAAAAGATGCAGAAAAGACATCATCGGGATCCATCGATCCTATGAAATATTGTGAGGGAATCACGGTTGCATCGCAAATTGGTGTGATTAAAACACCAGTGATTTTTTCTGTTTTCGCATTGTAAACCTCAATACTGATCCGCGAAGAACCACCCTTAGTTATACTAATTGGAAAATTCGTAATAATCGGTGCGACATCCAATGCCTGGATGACGGTAATTGGGACGTGCAAATTACTCGTATGCAGATTATCCCCATTTTTATAGGTTACATCAAAGGCGATATTTTGTGCTCCGAGTTCGAGAGGTTTTATCGAAAAAACTACATCCTGAGACGTCTTTGCTGCTAGTGATCCTAAGAAATAACTCGAAGGAACAAAGTCAACATTATCTCCGTGGGGTGTGACAATGACTTCATTGACCGCGTTTTCTCTTTTGTTTACTGCGGTAATAATGATGTCGGTTGCCCCACCGTTGGATATTTTAGAAGGAACGCTTGTTTGAAGCAAATCAACGGTTGAATTGCTGACTTTCATTAGCAAAGGATATTGCACATCAGTACCACCGCTGACATCGATCTTAGCATTCGGGAAATACAATCCTTCGCTGATGTTTGCATCGACGATGAGTTTAAAGTTCACCTCGATGGTTGCTCCTGCAGCGAGATAACCGATATCCTCGTAATGTGTTGTTGCTCGTATTTGTTTACCCCCTGATTGTGCAGGAATTATCGAAATATCATCGAGAGTCGCTCCTAATGTATGCACTGTGGTTGTAGTGTCTCCCACAGAGCCTGATGTTGTCGTCTGTGTTGCTACGGTTTCTCCGTTTCTTACTTCAAGGGTCAATATCGCAGTATCACCTGGCATTAAGATTTCAGGGGATACTTGATATTGTTGTATCATCATTGCTGGATTTGCTTGTACGAGGGGAAGAGTAATGGATGCTCCTATCCCAACGATAAGCAAGGAGATGATGGTTGCTGTCCATATTTTTTTCATGTTAACATACCTCTTTTTTTAAATCAGACGCACAACGTCTGAGTATTTTTATTACTTCGTTCTTTTTTTCTTTTGATATTAAGAAGAGAGAGTGTTGGATTTGCATCATAATTGAATGGGTCTCGCTGTCTTCTTCTATAATGTCGCTGATTAAATTTCCATATCGCATGCCCTTTTTCATCATATTCTCTCCTTGTTTTTTTGCTTTGATTATCATTTTTTTACCCTCAGGGGTTATTTGAAATATATTTTTTGATCGTATGTCTTTCATTTTTATTTTGATTAATTCTTTTTGTTCTAAGTGTTTTAGAAGAGGATAGAGTGTTCCTTTACTGGGTACCCAGGTTCCTTCTGTTTTTTCCTTTATCTCTGAAAGAAGATCATATCCTGATTTTGGTTTCTTTTTTAGGGAATGCAGTAAGTAGATGCTCAATAATTCTTGTTGTGGTCCTTTAAATAAATCACTGTTCACGGTCTTTGGCATGTTGTCGGGGTAAACTATCTTTAATTTATATATATTTCGATATTGAACCGTTCAAAAATGAAATATTATGACTTCACCGGTTGCCCTGCTTCAGTTTCTTCTTTTCAATAATAGAACACTCGCCGAGAGTGTCAATACAGCAAAGAGTACAAGGATACCGATGTCAACCCATATTTCCCCAACACCCCACCCTCGCAGCATGATCGATCGTTCTGCGTCAATCCCATACCGAAGCGGAATAAGATACGAGAGGGGTTGAAGGTAACTAGGAATAGATTCAATAGGCCAGAACAACCCAGCAAGAAGAATCGAGGGAAAAAGAATCAGCGGAATGAACTGGATCGCCTGTAACTCATTTTTTGCCCCTGCAGAAAGAAGGATGCCCAGACCTTGATGTCCGAATGCAAGCAGAAGGATCACAACCAAGGCAAGGAAGATGTTCCCGACGATTGTGATACCAAAAAACAAGATAGCCGCTACAAGAACCACAATGCTTTGGATGACCCCAATGACTGCGAACGCAAGTGCGTAACCTACGACGATTTCGCTTTCACTTGCTGGAGAGACCAGCAGTCGTTGTAATGTTCCATTGCGTCGTTCATTGACAAATAAAATGATGGTGATCATGGTTGTGACCATCATAATGGCGAACGAAATGACCCCGGGAGCAAAATAATCGATGAATCTGGTTTGGTCACCACCGTATGCATAGATCTGTTCGATTGCAATCGGCATGTCGACTTCGGAAATGTTCAAGGATGCAGATAGCTCTCTGAGTGTCGTTTGAACCGATTTTGTCACTTCTTTGAGTATTGCTGCAACAATGGTCGGGTTCGAACCATCGAGGTAAATCTCTATCTTCGGTGAAGGAATCGTATCAGGTGTCATGATCGATGCAAGAAATTTTTGTGTGAAATTCGCAGGAAAAACTATCATTGCCCAGGCTTTTCCTTCATGAACAATCTGTCGACCATCCTCACTGTTAGTATTTATATGCAAGGAGAGAACGTTTTCATCGAGGTTCTGGGTCACTTCCTTAGCCAAGAAAAGACCATCAGGCAACAGAAGAGAGGATCCTGGAGTTAGACCAGCATCCTGATTCATCACCTCAACTGTGATCCCTTTCACATCTCCTCCAAAGGTGTAACCAAAGATAAGAATCATCAGTAATGGCATAATCAAAACAAAAGCAAAGGTACGACGGTCATGTCTGAATTGAAGGAGAGCGCGGCGGGAAAACGCCAACGTCCGTCGTAGTCTCATGACTGTTTCCGCCCAGTTAAGAACAGAAACGCTTCTTCAAGCGATCGAGTCCTTGTTTTTTCTTTCAACTCACCAGGGCGTCCATCCGCAATAAGATGTCCTTGTCGGAGCAGACCGACGCGGGTGCAATGATCTGCCTCATCCATGTAATGAGTGGTAATGATTACGGTGATTCCTTTTTGTGCCAATGACTCAAAGTAACCCCAGAAGGTGGCTCGTAACTCCGGATCAACACCAACGGTCGGCTCATCAAGGAAGACGAGAGTTGGTTCATGAATTAAAGAACAGGCTAAGCTTAAACGATGTTTCATTCCTCCGCTGAGGGTGGAGACAAGGCTGTCACGCCAATCCTTAAGATTGACAAAAGCAAGCATTTCGCGTTCTTTCTTTTCAAGCTGGTTCTTGGGCATCCCATAAATTCCACCAAAGAACAGTAGGTTTTCATGTACTGTATTATCGAGATAGATCGCGGTGTCCTGTGGCATGTATCCAATCTGGTTCATGATGGATTTATAGGGAATCGGATGCCCAAAAATCTTAGCAGAACCCGCTGTTGGTCGAAGCAGGCCACAGAGCATCTTAATGATGGTTGTTTTCCCAGAGCCATTCGGTCCTAAAAGCCCATAGATTTCTCCTTTGAAAATCGTAAGATTCAGAGAATCGACCGCGGTGAACTTTCCAAATGCCTTAGTAAGATCATGTATCTCAACAACCTTTGCTGATGCATCGAACAGCCGGTCAAACATCACCTTCCCAACCAATCCACAAGAAGGACAAGTCACTTTCACGGTTTCCTCCGCAGCTCCTGTGCAGAGAAGAATGGTTTTACATGATGGACAACTGACTTGTTTTTGCAGGAAACAGCACACCTTCACTACTTTACATCGTATGAATAAATTTAAGAGTTCCTATATCAAAATACTATGGTAAAAAAGAGAAAAAAAAGGGTTGGGTTAGGTGTAGTCTCCCCAGAAATAGAGAGCTGGGCCAACCGGTGCCATGAATCTGCCGATGAACTGACCGTCTTGTGCCTTCAGAAAACCAACAATAGGTACGGTTCTTTCGGTCTCATTTACCGTAATCGTGATTCTTCCGACCAAGAAGTGCCTTGCAAACCCACCTCTTAAGGTCCCGGTTCTGTTTTCTGTGCACCAATCACCAGTGAATCGACCACCACGTGCTTTCATCTCGTAGGTCCCATTCATTGTTCCAACCACTGTTGCGTTTTGACCTTGTCGTTTATACCCGATATTTGCTTCAAATGTACCAGTCGGGTCTAATGGTGTTGTTTGTGATACTTGGTTTGTTATTACCGGTGCTGCAGCAGCAACCGATACGCCTATGAACAATAGGCAGAGACTTACTGTCATTATTTTTTTCATCATATATCCTCCATTCTATTTGATTCTTAGGATAAGATAGGAGGTTGATATATATANNAACCTAAGAGTCTATTGCAGGAGTTCCCTCTGAGTAAAACCTCTGCTATTCCATGCTGAGATATAAAAGGATGCTAATCGCTATAATCTCAAAAACATTAAGAAGAAAACTAAACGACCCTATTCCGGTTGTAGAAATTGCGTTGGCAAGAGATGGTAGGAGATGGATGTACTCTGTGAATAGCGACTGGATTGTTACAAGTGATAAAATTGACCGTGAGAGTAATACTCCAATAAAAAATGTCAATCCCATTAAAAAACTTGATTTTGTTTTTCTATATGAATCAATATATAAAAATAATATCCCAACCAAAAGAGTTGCGTCTATACAATTGATAACAATTGATGCAGTATATAAGGTTGTAAAACGACGTTCTTGTGCATCGGTTGGTTGAATATTAAGAGTTTGTAGGACTTCTCTGATAAATCCTAGACCAATCGTTGATACAACAAAACCAATAATCACACCAATGAGGACAAGGCTAATAATAACGATTATTGCTTTCATTTTTGGGCTAATTTTATGTGTATATGGGATTTCCTTCATTCTGCTTACCTCTTTAGTCCTTCATCTTTTATCTGTTTTTTCCCAATTTTACCCCAAATTTCTTGAAATAGGGTTTTATTGGATTCGAGCAAATCTGATGGAAAATAAATCTTACCATATTCAGTCCCCGTTGAGATGATTAACCGATTTTTTTCAAGGACATGAAGATGATGGCGTATCGTCTTATAATCTAAAGTTAGCAATTTTGAAAGTTCATTTGCATTACGAGGGGTACGAAATAATTCTTCTAAGAGTCGACCACGATTAACGCCACCAACAGAGCCAGCAAGCACCCACCAAAGGAGACGTTTCATCGCATTCATTACAAGTTCCTAAGCAGACGAAATCACTGGTGGTCTTAAAAGGATTTAGAAAAAATTGTTTCTAGATAAAAATATTAATTATTTGAAACGCTAAAAATCCAAACAACGCACTGATTGGTATGGTGAGAATCCAGACCCAGACGATGTTCCGTGCAATCCCCCACCGCACCGCGCTGAGTCGTTTCGTTGCTCCAACACCCATGATCGAGGAGCAAATAACATGGGTGGTGCTCACCGGGATTCCAGCGACGGATGCTCCAAGGATTGTGACAGCGCCCGCAGTCTCTGCAGCAAATCCATGCACAGGTCGAAGTTTTGTGATCCGATGCCCCATGGTTTTTACAATCCGCCATCCGCCTGCAAGTGTACCAAGGGCGATGGCAGCATGCGCAGATAATATGACCCAGATAGGAACCGGGAGATTATTGGGATCGACAGAGGTACTAAAGTACCCGATGCTAAACAAAAGAGGGGTGATAATCCCCATGGTTTTTTGTGCATCATTGGTCCCATGGCTGAAACTATAAATACCTGCGGAGAATAGTTGAAGTCTTTTGAAATATCGATCTATCTTTGCCTTGGAACTTCTGCGACATACCCAGAGGACCACTACCATAAACAAGAACCCAAAAATAAGACCAATCACAGGTGAGACAAACATAAAGATTGCTGCAAGTTCAACGGTCTCATATTTTATGACAGCAAAACCTGCCGCTGAAATCCCAGATCCCATGATTCCACCGATGAGCGCATGAGAAGAAGATGTTGGAAGCCCAAGAAACCAGGTGATGATATTCCAGCTTATTGCACCAACTAGCCCCCCAAGGACTATAAATGGGATGAGATCCAAAGGAACAATATTAAGATGGATGATTTTACTTATTGTACTTGCAACAGCTACCCCGAACCCAAATGCTGCGATAAAATTGAAAAACGCAGCGAATCCAACCGCTTGCCTTGGAGTAAGGACTTTTGTGGAAACAACAGTTGCGATAGCATTTGCTGAATCATGGAATCCATTCGTGAAATCAAAAACAAGGGCAAGAAAAATAATGATGATAACGATAATGACTAAATCAATCATTTACCCCGTCCTATGTGTATTTCACCAGGATATCTCCAATCACATCAGCGACATCTTCACATCGGTCGATTGCAGCCTCTAAATCATCATAAAGCTCTTTTGTTTTGATAATCTCAATCGGGTCTTTTCTTGTAAACAGTTCAGCGGTTGCCTTCCGTAGAAGGATATCTCCTTCGTTTTCCAAGGTATTGACCTCGCGACAGTATGCTCGGATCTGTTTTGCTTCTTTGAGGTTTCTAAGAAGACTAATTCCTTCGTTTATTTGACGGGTGGTCTTTTGTAATATCTGTGCAAATTCGAGCATATACTTTGGAGGTACCTCTATTTTATAGATAATCAATCGTTCGGCGACTGCTTCCAAATTATCCAAGATGTCATCAAGTGAGCTTGTCAATTTAGTAATATCCTCTCGATCAATGGGGGTGATAAAAGTTTTATTTAACTCTGAAAAAATATCATGAACCATTTTGTCTCCTTCGTTTTCTATCTGTTTTATTCTCTCTCGTTTTTTTTCAATGTCGTTATAATGTTCAAGTAAATTCACTAATGCATCGACACCTTCGAGCACATTTTTACTTTGCTGTTCGATCATGTCAAAAAAATGTTTTTCTTGCGGTATCAACCAAGAGAGAATTCCCATACGACCACGGCTCCAATATCAATTTTTATGAAATATACCTACCCCTATGTAACCATCCTTACATCAATTATCAGGATATAAACCCCGCTGATTTTTATCGCTTTTTAATAAGGTTTTTATTGTTCTTCAGCGACAAGGTAGTTAATCACATTTTCGGAGATATCCTCAGCATACTCTCCTGTTCTTCGAATGCTTTCGATGATATACCCTATTGATATTGCAACGATTCCTTTTTGTTGGAGTGCAAGGGTGTTGATCTCTTCGCAGAGTTTTTCGAGTTTGACAAGATCTTCGAATGTTTCATTGGATGCTTTGATGTCCTTTTTGAAAAATGAACTGATGCTGTTATTAAATAAGTCAAGTGCAAGCGTACTTGCAGTAAGGATTTTTTCGATGATTTTTCGATCGAGTGAATTAGTGATAAGCGTCTGTGTGTTTTGTGCGATTCGTACGACATGATCTCCGATTCGTTCTATAATTCTGCTAATTAAAAAATACGTTGATGCTATTCCTATCGTGATATTCATTTTTTCTGCAAGGCTGGTGTTTTGTAAGAGAATATTATATTGTCGGGCAACCAACCAGTGAAGTCGATCGACGTCGTTATCTCGTGAGATTATATCTTCAATAAGATCTTGATCCTTCGTTTTTAGTATCCGCATTACGTCCTCGTGCATCCCTTTGACGATGATATGCATTCGTTTGATAGTGCGATCAAAAGGCATTTCTGTAAGGTTATGTAGGTCCTTTAGAATGACCGTTGTCTCTGTTTCTTCGATGATTTCTGGACCGATGGCAAGCTGAGTAAAGGAACGAATGACGTTACGGACTGCGGTTGTCATGCGAGACGGAGAAGAAATTTTAATGGAGCTATACCCAGCAATATACGCACCAATTAATAATTGAAGAAGGTATGTTGGTTTCGAGATACGACTGACGTCAAATTCTTTCATCCTCTGATGTTGTTCTTGGGTAATTTTAGGTGTGATGAGTAATGTCCCATCTGATTGAATATGAATTCCTAACGAATCATTTTTTTTAATATGAACAGACTTTATCCATTCCTTTGGTAGGGTAATGCTGTAGGATGACCCTCCAGTTACTTGCACGCGTCGTATTTCCAATTTTGATCACCTGTTCTTCTGTAAAAGAGACCGCTTTATAAAAATTTCTATAGGAATATATTGATTTGATAGGACTATATATATCACTATATAATATGTAGATAAAGTATATATTCTAATCATTCTTGTTAAGGTTTTGGTGATAACTATATATCAACAAAAAGAAAAACAAAAAGCCGGAATGATGATCATCAGTATCATAGTGATCCTTGCGCTTAGTACCATCTGGTTTAGCGGATGTGTACAACAACAAGGACAATCCGGAGAAGCTATAGTACTTATTGGAAGAGATAGCACATCTGGAACACGAGAATTCTTCTGGACATACGTCATGGGCAAAGCAAACTTTAGCGCCTCATTGCTTGAAAAAAACTCAAACGGTGCTGTACAACAAACGGTTGCCCAGACACCAGGTGCAATAGGATATGTTGGTCTTGGTTATGTGGATTCAACGGTGAAAGCCCTAAAAATAAACAATATTAGTGCAAATGTCCAAAATGTTCTTGCAGGCACCTATCCAATCTCGCGTGATCTCTACATGTTTACAAAAGGAAATGCAACAGGACCAGCTAAAGAATTCATCCTCTATCTGCAAAGCACAGAGGGGCAGGCGATTGTAACACAAGAAGGATTTGTGCCATTACAGAACACAGCTCATTACAATACATCTGGAAAGACATTATCTGGAACATTGACTATCAGTGGTTCAACAACAGTCCTACCTATTGCAGACAAAGCAGCTACCAGTTTTAAAATCCTGTACCCCGGATTAACCATCACAGTCACCGGTGGAGGCTCTGGAGCTGGGATATCAGCAGTCAGCCAAGGAACCGCAGATATAGGGATGTCATCCCGTGATCTTCAGACATCAGAACAAGGAAAAGGCCTGGTGAAGTACATCATCGGAAAAGACGGCATCGCAATCATTGTAAATCCACAAAACACCTATGCCGAAGGACTCACACTCGCACAATTAAAATCAATCTATCTTGGGGATATCACAAACTGGAAAGATTTAAGCAAATAATAAAAATATCTCTTTAGAGACAAGCAGGATAACTGCTTGCACTCCCCTTTTTCATAACGGAAAAGTGGAGATGGCGAGGTAGAGGCCGTGGAATGGTGAAAATATTTCATCTCTCGTGGAAAGGTTCTCTTCTGAAAGAAAAGGGGATGAAAACACTTTTTTTCCTCAGTGCCATCTCAGCAATCATCGTTATTTTTTCCATTATCTTCTTCTTATTTCGAGACGCATATCCGATTTTTCAAAAAGAAGGCGTAGTGGATTTTCTCATCGGGATGCGATGGTATCCCACAGGACAACCACCACTCTATGGTGCATTTCCCCTGATAGTCGATACATTACTGGTGACACTTGGTGCGATGCTTATCGCGATTCCACTCAGCATTGGTAGTGCGATTTTTATCGCTGAACTCGCAACTCCTCGAATGAAGGCAATCATAAAACCAGCGATAGAACTACTGGCTGGTATACCATCGGTTGTGTTTGGTTTTTTTGGGTTAATTGTGCTTGTCACATGGCTACAGATCACTTTTGATGTCCCAACAGGAGAATCATGGCTTGCCGGATCTATTCTCCTCGGTATCATGGCGATTCCGACTATAACCAGTGTCGCAGAAGACGCGATCAGTTCTGTCCCCCGTGAATATAAAGAAGGATCCCTTGCTGTTGGTGCCACTCGCTGGCAGACAATTAGTAAAATCGTTGTGCCCTCCGCAATATCTGGAATCACTGCCGCAATCATCCTTGGGATTGGACGAGCTATCGGAGAAACCATGGCAGTCATGATGGTCTGTGGCAACCCAACCTATGGGCTCATCCCTAACCCGATAACAAACGTGTTTGCACCAATAAAAACCCTCACAGCCACCTTAGGAATAGAGATGGGTGAAGTAGCCACAGGAAGCGATCATTACAGTGCATTATTTGGGCTCGCACTTATCCTTTTAATTATCACTCTTATCGTCAATATCCTTGCCACACTTATCTTAGGAAGATTAAAAGAAAAACAACGATCAGGATCAAAGAGACTCCCCATCATCTCATTTGAACTCGCGAAAAAAATAAAACAATCATTATATCTTTTTATTGGTATAGTTATTATTATAATACTCCTCATGGCAGTTGGAATAATTCCAGTAATCTGTATTCTCATCATAATTGCTCTGATGTATTATTCTTTGAAAAAAATCTCAATAAAAATAAAACAGAAAATCGCATTTAGTATTATTTCCTTATCAATCATCATCGTCATTATTTTCCTCGGCATCATTCTTGCATATATTGTGACCAACGGAGTTGGAGCACTCAGCTGGGAGTTCCTTACCACAGGACCAAGCAACCTTGGTAGATCAGGGGGAATATTTCCTTCAATCATCGGAACATTATATTTGGTCGCTGGTGCAATCGCTATCTCCTTGCCCTTGGGGGTTGGTGCAGCAATTTTTTTACATGAATACACAAAAGAAGGAATAGTAACAAAAATAATCCGTGCAGGTGCAGATCTGCTCAATG
The DNA here is from genome assembly GCA_002506745.1 of Euryarchaeota archaeon UBA33. Taxonomy (GTDB): domain Archaea; phylum Thermoplasmatota; class E2; order DHVEG-1; family DHVEG-1; genus SM1-50. The sequence goes on along the minus strand of DAYE01000034.1, from coordinate 3,778 downwards.
GAACTCCTTCAATTGTCTTTGGACTGTTTGGTTTTGCGTTTTTTGTTTTGTACCTGAAATTTGGTTTTTCTCTACTCGCGGGACAAATCACCTTAGCATTTATGATCCTTCCAACAATCATCCGAACCACCGAAGAAGCATTAAAGAGCGTTCCACAGTCATTGCGCGAAGGAAGTTATGCGCTTGGGGCAACTAAATGGCAGACGATACGAAAGGTGGTACTACCCCCGGCAGCACCAGGAATTCTCACAGGAGCAATCCTCGGAATAGGCAGAGCTGCCGGCGAAACAGCGCCTATTTTATTTACCGCGGTCGTATTCTCGAATTTCATTCCAAGTTCTCTATTACAACCAGTAAATGCATTACCCTACCATCTGTTTACCCTTGCTACATCAATCCCAGGGTCAAAAGAAAACCAGGCAGGAACCGCTCTTGTATTATTGCTCCTCGTAATTGGAATTTATTTGATTGCAATTCTCCTGCGTAATCGATTTAGAAAAAATATGAAATGGTGAAAACCAAATGACAAGCAAAGATAAGTTAATAAGAACTGAGACTCTGAACCTCTGGTATGGTGAAAAACAAGCATTATATGATATCACCCTTGGTATTCTCCCAAATAAAATTACTGCACTTATTGGTCCTTCTGGTTGCGGAAAATCGACATTGATTCGGTGTTTTAACCGAATGAATGATGTGATCGATAAATGTAAAATCACCGGAAAAATTTTCTTCCATGAAACTGATATCTATAGACCAGATGCTGATGCTGTCGAGGTACGAAAAAAAATCGGCATGGTGTTCCAAAAACCGAACCCGTTTCCAAAAACCATTTATGAAAATGTTGCATATGGTTCAAAGGTGCAAGGAATTACGAATAAAAACCAGCTTGATGAAATAGTGGAAAAAAGCCTTAAGAACGCCGCGTTATGGGATGAAGTAAAGGACCGATTACATGAATCAGCGATGGGGCTATCTGGTGGTCAGCAACAACGATTATGTATCGCACGATCCCTCTCCATAGAACCAGAGGTAATCCTCATGGACGAACCCTGTTCAGCTCTTGATCCGATCGCGACAGCAAAAATCGAGGATCTCATGACAGGATTAAAAAAGAAATACACTGTGATTATTGTAACTCATAATATGCAACAGGCTGCGCGAGTGAGCGATTATACAGCGTATATGTATCTTGGGAAGTTGATCGAATTTGGTGAGACGAAACAAATATTTGAAAATCCAAAAGAAGAACTCACAGAAAATTACATCACGGGAAGATTTGGATAGGTGAAAGAATGGTGGAAAAATTTCATATACAGTTAGAAAAATTAAAAGAAAATGTCATCGAGATGTCGAATCTGTCTACCGCAATGTTGTGCACTGCGGTTGAGTCTCTTAAGAATCTCGATTTAGAAAAAGCAGAATGGGTCAATTCAAAGAAAAAAGAATTAGCAAAAATGAACGTAGATCTCGAGGAGGAGTCATTACAATTAATTGCATTATATCAACCAATGGCTGTTGATATGCGTACAATTGCCTGCTGTCTGAAAATGATTGTCGATCTGAATCGTATTGGTCGGTACGGAAAAGATATTGCGAATGTTACAAAAGAAATTGCACCGGGACCACATATTAAAAAAATCATCAGTATCCCACATATGAATAACCTTGTTCAAAGCATGATTAATGATGCGTTCACGGCATTCAAAACATGTGATCTCTCCTTAATAAAAAATTTTACTGAGAGGGATAACGATGTTGATTCGCTTCGATATTCCGTTTTTAGGGAATGCGTTTCTTATATGATGGAAAATCCCGCGAATATCACAATCTGTACGCATTACATCATGGTAGCCCGATATCTCGAGCGGTGCGGAGACCATGCATGTGATATGGCGGAAGAGATAAACTATATGGTTTCTGGGAACCGAATTGAGCTCAAGTAAAGAAAAAGCAAGGAAAGACGGACGTAACTAGAAAAAAAGCTGCTGGAATACTTCATAGACGAGTTTTGTTTATTACTGTTATTTTAGCGATCATTTTGTCACTTTTTATATCGATAATCAGAGTTGAATTTGAGCAAACGTTATTCAAATTCTTTGGTCGTTGAAGAACAAATATTGTTTTTTATTTTAACTGTGATTTTTTACTTCGATATTTATAGACCATTGGAAAGAAAATCTGATTAAATATAACGAAATTGTAATTTTCAAAGAATTATCTTCATTTACAGAATAAATTATATATAATAGATGTTGAATCTATTTTTATAGAAAATTGATAAACGGGGGAGGAAGTCAAGATAAGATGGAAATCCTCTTGACCCTCGTGGCATATGATTTAAATAAAAATAAATTGGAGGAAAAAAAATGAAAAAGAACAAAATTGTGAAGGCTGCTATTTCTCTCGTCGTAGTATTTGTTCTTCTAATAACATCAGCACAGGCAATGAACACCGTAATTGCATCGAAAACCGATAAATCAACAGAGATTAGAGGATGGTACTGGAAACCATCGTACCCAAACTATGCGCCGCAGGGACTCCCTGATTTTAGTCAACAACAAGACCAATGGAAAAAGATAGCACCAGGACCAAATAACGTGATTGATTCAACGGTTGCTGGAGATGATATCTACAATCCAACGGAAAACTGTATCGCACCAGGTTCAGATTGTTCTCTGAATAGCACAGCGGTGGGTGATGATGTTTATGAATGGGCGTTCTGCGGTCCTGTTGCTCTGGCGAATTGTTTCTGGTGGTTTGACTCAAAATTCGCAGATCCGGCAGGAACACCCGGTGATGGGCAGGACCAGTTTGCTTTGGTCCAAGATTTTGGAGCTGGTGATGACCATGTGTCAACCAACGCCCCATTACTTATTGAAAACCTTGCGCGAGCGATGAACACCACGGATAAAGGTACCACCTATGTCGACGATATGAATACTGCGATTAGTGATTGGCTGACTACCACTGGACTCACCGATAAATTTACGGTGCAGACCTATGATCGACCAACCTTTTCCTTTATAGAAAATGAAATTGAACGGAGCCAAGATGTTATTCTCTTACTTGGAGATTATAACTATATCATTGGGCCTTTGATGGTTGATCAATCGCAGCTTTTAGGACCTGTTCTGAAAGTATTACAAATCAATGCCTTTTGGGATTCTCAAGGGTTTATTCCAACGGTTCCAAGGCTTGATGCAATAGAAATCCTCCTACAGAGCGTTAACACGTTCCCAGCAGGTGAAGTGGAGGTAAATGTTTATGATAATCACCCGGGCAATCTCCTCGGAAAATCCACGGTAAACCCAGGATTTCTCGGGGCTCAGACGTGGATTCGATTTGATTTCAATCCCGCTATTTCACTCACCCCTGGCATCCCCTATTACTTTGACGTCCGTCAACTCGATGACCAACCCCATTACTATTGGAGTTATGATGTTGGCAATCCATACCCTCCCGGTCAAGCATGGAAGGATAACGTTCTTTCTACGCTGGACTGGGCATTCAAAACAGAGTACTACAATCCTCCCCCGCATTCTGAAAGAAAAGGAGGACACTACGTAACATGCGCAGGAGTCAATTCTGAGGAATTAAAGATTGCATTCAGTGATCCTATGGCGGACATCACAAATCCCTCACCAAACGATCACAACGATGCAGCGTACGTCTCGCATGATATCTACAACGTCTCCATTGACTCTCCACAACCCGATATCAACACGCAATGGTGGCTTACCGATTATGACGTAGGATACAATTATACGGTTGTTGA
>DAYE01000091.1 GCA_002506745.1 Euryarchaeota archaeon UBA33 | reverse complement strand
ATTTCCCCTATAAATAATTTTACTTCCTATTTCTTTCCCTCATTCCTTCTTTTTTTTCTTATGAAAAGATTTTAATTCACATCCAAAATACATCATGTAAATGAAAATAACTGAGATATTCTTTTCACTTCAAGGCTCAATCAGTCGAGAGGTAATACGCTTATCAACAATTAAAATAGCACCATCTCGAAATTTCACTCCCACTGTTGTGGTTCCACGTTTTACCGCTTCTCTGGCGTACTCTACCTGAAATAAACGTCCATCTGGGGAAAAGACGGTAATCGCTCTATCATATGCCATATTTGATGGTTGCATTTTTTATTTCACCTCATNNATGTATATAGTTTGTGTTTACGTTTCCTCTCTAGAAAAAAACGATACGAATGTGACTGGGTCAGACCCCTCTTTTTGCGCCCCAAACGATTTTATGAAGCTGTATTGATAATCGGACTTGTAATCCATCACGGAGAATCCATGACGCAAGCATCTTTGGATTCGTTTCCCAGACTGGCTGGAAAAAGACAGTACAGATCGGATTATATTTTTTGAGAACTTCTTTCGCGTAGAGGTAATCTTCTTTATTCTTGATGATGAATTTGAGTTGATCGTCTTTTGAAAGAGCGAAAATATTGTTCATATTCATGTCATCCTGGGAACCCGAGGAAGGACATTTTATATCAAGAGAAATAATGAAAGATTTCTTTCCGACAAGGTTCATTATACTGAAACTTCCATTGGTTTCTAAGCACACTGAATAGTTTTTTTTAAGGAGACTGTCGATAAGTTTTGGGGTTTCTTTCTGAAAGAGTGGTTCGCCGCCTGTGATACAGATATAACTGCATGGATATTTTTTTACCTCTGTAAGAATTTCTTGTATCGTCATTTCTGTTCCTTTCGAATATGCATATGTTGTATCACAATAGGTGCATCGGAGGTTACATCCAGAAGTTCTAACAAAAATACTCGGAGTTCCTACGAGGAGACCTTCTCCTTGAAGTGAATAGAATATCTCATTTATTTCCATTGACGTTATGTATTTTGGATCTGAATTAAAATCTTTTCATAAGAAAAAAAGAAGGAACGAGAGAAAGAAACAGGATGTAAAATTATTTATAGGGGAAATTGTATTACGGGTAAGCCGTTCCAATGTTACTTGATATAGCGTATACTATATAAAATCAGTGCATCTGCGGCCCGTCTTTGGGCCTGTAGCTCAGCTAGGTAGAGCATCTGGCTTTTAACCAGGTGGCCAAGGGTTCGAATCCCTTCAGGCCCGCCTTTCCTCACATGGAACGTAGGAGGAATGCAGTATCGCAGCCCCACCAAAAAAATATTACGACATCTTAGGACATAAGCTGGTTCCAGAACATACTATTTTGTCTGATAAAGAGAAAAAGGAACTGTTGGAGAAATACCATATAAAAACAGATCAGCTGCCGCGCATTCTCGCTAACGACCCAGCAGTGATTTCCGCAGGAGCGAAACCTGGTCAAATAGTAAAAATAATAAGAAAAAGCCCCACAGCGAAATATGCGACTGCATATCGGTTCGTTGTTGAGAGTGATACCTCTGAGAGTTTTATCTTCGCTGAGCCATCTGAGGAATTCAGTACACCAAGTGAAGAGATGTAAAAAAAAGGGGATTATGAGGAGTATTTATGAGAGAACTCGTTGATGCGTTTTATAAAGAACGAAGTATAGTCAACCATCAGATCGCTTCCTATGATGATTTCCTACGACATCGTTTACAGCGAATTGTCGATGGGACAATCATCGGCCAGGAAGAGGAAGGAATGAAACGAGGGTATATCTACCCTGAGATAGAAGGATATAAGATTAAATTTGGGAAAATCAAGGTCGGTCTTCCACAGGTCAAAGAGGCAGATGGAACAGAACGACCATTGACACCGATGGAAGCTCGGTTACGAGATTTGACGTATGAAGCGCCCATTGAACTTGAATTCATCCCGGTGAAAAATGAGGTGGAGTACGAGCCTGAAACGGTTCGTGTCGGTGAATTGCCCATCATGGTAAAATCCCTGCGTTGTAACATCTCCCAAAAAGTTTTAGAAGAAAAAATGGATCGACCGTTTTCTGATGATGATTACCGAAAGGAACTGCAGCAGCTGCAGGAAGACCCGTTGGACCCAGGTGGGTATTTTATCAGTAATGGAACGGAACGGGTGTTAATCACCGTGGAGGACCTCGCCCCCAATAGAGTTCTTGTCGAGCGATCAAGTCGATACGGGACTGACGTTGAAGTTGCAAAAGTGTTCTCCCAGCGGGAAGGATACCGAGCATTAACTGTTGTGGAAAAACGAAAGGACGGCATGCTCATGGTGAGTCTGCCGACGACCTATGGTCAAATTCCACTCATTGTTCTACTCAGAGCACTTGGAATGGAAAACGACAAAGAAGTCGTCGATGTCATCTGTGTTGACCCGAAAATGGAACCATATGTGCTTGCAAACATCGAGGAATGTGCCAAGGAATACAGTATTGCGACAAAGGAAGAGGCTGTGGCGTACCTTGGGAAGAAATTCGCTGGTGGGCAGGCAAAAGAGTACCGGGTGAAACGGGTCGAAACCATCATGGACCGACACCTTCTTGCTCACTTGGGTAATGACCCAGAGGATCGTCTAAAAAAAGCTATTTTCGTGGCTCGCATGGGAATGGCGGTCTTAGAGCTCGCACTGGGGAAACGAGAGCAGGATGACAAGGACCATTACGCAAACAAACGGCTGAAGCTTGCTGGGGATCTTATGGAGGATCTTTTCCGGGTTGCGTTCACCGCTCTCTGCAAGGATTTAAAATATCAGATTGAACGGATCCATGCGAAAGGAAAAGAAATCAAAATCGCATCCTCATTACGCTCCGATGTTCTCAGCCAACGCATTCATCATGCGCTTGCCACAGGTAACTGGGTGGGCGGCCGTGCTGGAGTCTCCCAGCTTCTTGACCGAACCAGTAACCTTGCTGTCCTCAGTCATCTGAGACGGGTGACCTCGCCGTTAACTAGGTCACAACCACATTTCGAAGCTCGAGATTTACATTCAACACAATGGGGACGTCTCTGCCCCAACGAAACACCAGAAGGACCGAACTGTGGTCTCGTGAAAAACCTTGCGCTAACGGTAGAAATATCAGAAGGATTCGGAGAAAAAGAAGTTGAAACGGTCTTACGGGAACTTGGGATCAAAGAATTGACAAAACACGTCACCGGTGCTCGAGTCTACCTCAACGGGGACCTTATCGGAATGCATCCGAACGGATCAGATCTTGTGAAGAAATTACGAGAACGACGACGCAAAGGACTTCTGAGTAATGAGCTTAATGTTACCTATGATGTCGAAGGAAACGATGTAATCGTCAACTGTGATTGCGGACGATTACGCCGACCATTGCTTGTCGCTGAAAACGGCAAACTTCTTTTGAACCAAAAGACCCTAGCTGAGTTAAAAGAAGGGAAGAAAAAATGGACAGACCTCATTAACGATGGAGCCGTAGAATACATTGATGCAGAAGAAGAAGAAAATGCACTGATCGCATTACGATTCGAGAATCTCACCCCGGACCACACCCATATGGAACTGGACCCGATGTGCATCCTTGGGATTGGCGCATCGCTTGTCCCGTACCCTGAGCATAATTCATCACCAAGAATCACCATGGGCGCAGGGATGGGGAAACAATCCCTTGGGTTTGGTGCATCAAACTACCGGATTAGGCCAGATACTCGTGGTCATCTGCTCCACTATCCACAAATGCCTTTAGTACAGACACATCCGATTCGTTACATTAAATTCAGGGAGCGTCCTGCCGGACAGAACTATATCGTGGCGGTCGCCTCATTCCAAGGATATAATATGGAAGATGCTCTGATCATGAGCAAATCAGCAATTGAACGTGGACTTGGCCGAAGCACCTTTGTCCGAACCTATAACAGCGAAGAGAAGCGATACCCAGGCGGACAAGAGGATCATTTTGAGATCCCCAATCCTGATTGTCGAGGTGTCCGAAGTGAAGATGCATACAACAATCTTGGTGAAGATGGATTGATCTCCCCAGAATGCAGTGCAGATGGTGGAGACGTTCTCATCGGAAAAACATCACCACCTCGATTCCTTGAAGAACCCACTGATTTTCTGACACCACAAAAACGAAGAGAAACATCAGTAACAGTACAGCATGGTGAAGGCGGTGTTGTTGACAAGGTGATGTTGTCAGAGTCAGTGAATGGATCACGAATGGTCAAGATAAAGGTCAGAGAACAACGAATCCCTGAACTAGGTGATAAGTTCGCATCAAAACACGGTCAGAAAGGCGTCATCGGATACGTTGTGTCCGCAGAGAACATGCCATTCACCGAAGATGGTATGACCCCTGATTTAATCATTAACCCACATGCAATCCCCTCAAGAATGACGGTCGCCCATGTCCTTGAGATGATCGGCGGAAAAGTCGGATCACTTGAAGGACGGATCGTCGATGGGACTGCTTTTAGCGGGGAAAACGAAGATCAACTCCGTACAGCGCTCGTGAACAACGGATTCAACCATGCTGGAAAAGAAATCTTCTATGATGGACTCACCGGACGACCATTGGAATGTAATGTGTTTGTCGGATGTATCTATTACCAGAAGCTGCATCATATGGTCGCAGGGAAAATCCATGCCAGATCACGAGGACCTGTGCAAATCCTCACCAGACAACCAACAGAGGGACGAGCTAGAGAAGGTGGTCTCCGATTTGGAGAAATGGAACGTGACTGTCTCATAGGTCATGGCGCCTCCATGGTTATCAAAGATCGATTACTTGATGAATCAGATATCACGATGAAGTATGTTTGTAACACATGCGGTCATATCGCAATGATCGACCGTCATGGTCGACTCCATTGCCCCATCTGTGGTGATAAAGCAGATATCCACCCAGTAGAGATGAGCTATGCGTTCAAACTTTTGATTGATGAGTTGAAATCTCTTGTGGTAGTACCACGGATTAAACTGGAGTCGCTGGTTTAGGAGGTAAAAAGAATGGCTGGACGAAATATCACAAAAAAAATCGGGGCGCTTGAATTTTCAGTATTATCACCCACTGAGATCCGCAAGATGAGCGCAACAAAGGTCATCACTGCGGATACCTATGATGATGATGGGTTTCCTATCACCATGGGGCTGATGGATCAGCGCTTAAGCGTTATAGAACCTGGGTTACGGTGTAAGACCTGTGGGTTGAAAGTTGGAAAAGATAAATGCCCAGGTCATTTTGGACATATTGATCTTGCGATGCCGGTTATCCATGTTGGGTTTGTGAAAACAATTCGGAACTCCCTCCGGGCGACCTGTCGGAAATGCGGCCGGATCCTGCTTACGGATAAAGAGCTGGGGGAGCATCGCAAAACCATTATTAGGAACAACGCTGAGGGACGGGATAACGCCTACGTGTTTAAGATGATTATCAGCAGTGCGGTAAAAACAGAAGGATGTCCGCGATGTGGAACTCAGAGTGGTAAAATCGATTTGGATAAGCCAACCTCGTTCCGGGAGAACGGCAAGAAACTCACACCAACTGAGATTCGTGAATGGCTTGAGAAAATCCCTGATGAGGATCTTCCTTTACTAGATATCAATGTGAAATCTGCACGACCAGAATGGATGGTCCTGACCGTGTTACCAGTACCCCCTGTCACTGTACGACCATCGGTGACCCTTGAGTCGGGTGAACGGTCAGAAGATGATCTGACCCACAAACTCGTTGATGTCATCAGAATCAATCAACGGTTACAGGAAAACCGTGATGCTGGGGCGCCTCAATTAATCGTCGAAGACCTCTGGGAGTTGCTGCAATATCATATCACTACGTATCTGGATAACCAAACCTCAGGAATCCCACCAGCGCGACACCGATCAGGCAGGCCTCTGAAAACACTAGCGCAACGATTGAAAGGAAAAGAAGGGCGGTTCCGTAGTAATCTCTCAGGTAAACGAGTGAATTTTTCCGCGAGAACCGTCATTTCACCTGATCCGAATCTCAGTATCAACGAGATCGGTGTCCCCATGGAGATCGCACGAGAGCTCACAGTACCTGTTCATGTCACAATCCAGAATCTGGAATGGTGTAAAAATCTTATTAAACAAACAGCGTTAGCCGAGAAACCTGGTGAGAACTACCGACCCCGGGTGAATTATGTGAAACGATACCGTGAGGGTGTCGAACAACGAATGAAAGTAACAGAGAAGAACGCGGAGGATATCGCAGAAAAACTTGAGCTTGGCTTTGTCATCGAACGGCAGCTCATGGATGGGGATATCGCATTGTTTAATCGTCAGCCGTCGTTGCATCGGATGTCGATGATGGCACATCGGATCAAGGTCATGCCGAACCGATCATTCCGTTTTAACCTCTCAGTCTGTCCACCATACAACGCTGATTTTGATGGAGATGAGATGAACCTGCATCTTCTACAGGGGGAAGAAGCAAAAGCTGAGGCAGAGATTCTCATGAAAGTACAAGAGAACCTTATGTCCCCTCGTTTTGGTGGAGTCATCATCGGCGGGTTGCATGATCATATTTCAGGGTGTTTTCTGCTTACCTATAAGGATAAAATGTTTTCGAAAGAAAAAACATCAGAGATACTGGCAACGTTCAAATATAAAGGAAAATTCCCTGATGTCCATGAGGTGAACGGTGAGCATCTTGTGTACGGAAGGGATATTATTAGTGTATTACTCCCAAAGGATCTTAGTCTTGAATATAAGGCAAAAGCATGTTTTCACTGTGACGTCTGTAAGGCTGCCGATTGCCCCTATGGCGCCTATGTGATTGTGAAAAACGGTAAACTGAAACAAGGGATTGTCGACGAAAACAGCATCGGGTCCTTCAAAGGAAGAATTGTTGAGCGCATCATCAGAGATCATGGAACCACAGCTGGTAGAATCTTCATCGATGACGTCACGCGACTTGGGATTGCGGTGGTGACTATTATTGGGTTTACCACCAGTATCGATGATGAGGATATTCCGACTGAAGCAAAACGTCAAATCGGAGAAGGGTTGGCGAAAGCCCAAAATAAAATCAACACCCTTGTCACCGCTTATGAACACGGAGAACTTGAATCCCTGCCTGGCCGAAGTCTCGAGGAAACCCTTGAGATGGAGATCATGCGTGTCACCGGTCGAGCGAGAGACATGGCTGGAGAAATCGCAAGTAAATACCTTGGGTTGAACAACAGCGCTGTTATTATGGCTAAATCAGGGGCTCGGGGATCGATGCTGAATCTGTCGCAGATGTCAGGGTGTGTCGGACAGCAGGCAGTCAGAGGAGAACGGATATCGAGAGGATATAAGTACAGGACATTGCCTCATTTCAAAAAAGGGGATCTTGGGGCAAGTGCAAAAGGCTTTGTTGCGAACAGTTACAAAAGTGGTTTGAACCCGACAGAGTATTTCTTCCATTCAATGGGAGGAAGAGAGGGTCTTGTGGATACCGCAGTACGGACCTCAAGATCTGGGTATATGCAGCGCCGTCTCGTCAACGCACTCGAGGACCTCAAAGTGGAAAGCGATGGGACAGTACGTCATACCGGCGGGGAGATCATTCAATTCATGTATGGTGATGACGGGGTTGACCCGACACGCAGTACGACAGGCAAAGCAGTAGACCTTGACCGTATCATCTATGATGTAAAACAGGAGGGATGAGCAAATGGCCAAACCCGTGTCTAAAAAGAAAACCACCCCAAAGAAAGCTGAGAAACGGAAACCTGTGCCACAAAAAACCATCCCGAGCAAAACAAAGAAAGCAGTATCGAAGAGCAAATCGTCACAGCTAAAGAAACAAATAAAGGAAGTCAAAAGCACCTCGATGCAGAAACCACCAAGTGATAGAAAAAAGAAACCTGTGGCAACTGAGAAAAAAATTGAGAAGAAAAAAGAACCAGAGCGAACATTCGTGCCTCCACCAACAAAAAAAGAAGAAGAACCAAAAGAATACAAGACGATACGCATGGAGATACACAAATTAATGAAAAATCAGTATCTCCCTATTTCTATCATCGATGGTATTATCGAGCAGGCGGCGCCAGACAAGAAAATTCAGGGAAAATTAAAAAACATTATAGAAAAATCCTTGCAGGAATACGCGAAAAATCTTATCGACCCGACGGAAGCTTGTGGCATGATTAGTGCACAGAGCATCGGTGAGCCTGGCACTCAGATGACCATGAGAACGTTCCACTACGCCGGTGTCGCGGAAATTAACGTCACCCTGGGTTTACCACGGTTAATCGAAATCGTTGATGCCCGGTCCTCGCCGTCCACACCGATGATGAACATCTATCTGCGTGATGAATACCGAGTAAACCCTGATTTAGCAAAAGAAATCGCCAATAAAATTGAGATAACCAGACTAACCGATGTTGCTGATATCGAAATGGATCTTGTGAATATTTTTATCTCCATTAAACCAAATAAGAAAACAATGGAGAAAAAAGGAATCACTCTTGAGGATCTGTTAGAACGAATACAATCTGTTCGAAAGTTATCTGCAAAAATCGAAAAAGAGAACATAAAGGTCACATTGGATGAACCTGGGTATAAGGTCCTTCAGAATACGAACGAGACATTAAAGAATCTGAAGATCAAGGGTATCGATGGTATTAAAAGAGTCATTATCAGAAAAGAACCAAATGAAGGCTATGTGATTTACAGTGAAGGAAGCAATCTGAAAGAAGTATTAGATATCGAGGGTGTTGACCCGTACCGGACTACCACAAATGATATCCATGCGATCGCCCGAGAGCTCGGTATTGAGGCAGCACGGAACATGATCATCCAAGAAGCCTATTCTACGCTTTCCGAACAAGGGTTAAACGTAGATTTGAGACATATCATGCTTGTTGCTGATGTCATGACCGCTGATGGGACTGTCCGGGCTATAGGCCGCCATGGTGTCAGTGGTGAAAAAAGCTCTGTTCTTTCACGAGCAGCATTTGAAATTACCGTCAATCATCTCCTGCTTGCCAGCCAACGAGGGGAATCAGACGAGTTGAACGGTGTGGCTGAAAACATCATCGTTGGACAACCTGTCAACCTTGGGACAGGTGCAATAGAACTTGTGATGAATACAAAAAAACCAAAACAGAAGGGAAAGTAAATGGTAGACGTAAATAAAGCATTAAAAGATGTATCAAAGAAAGGCACAATTACTCTTGGACAAAAACAGACGAAAGCAGCGATACAAAAGGGCACAGCAAAGCTGGTAGTCATGGCAAATAACTGCCCGTTCACAAAAACCATTACGACCATGGCCAACGACAAAAAAATTCCATTATTTACGTTTACATCCACTGGTGTCGAGCTTGGATCTACCTGCGGCAAGAACTATTCGGTCTCATGCTTTGCAGTCCTTGAAGAAGGGGAATCCAATATCCTGCAGCTTGTGAAAAAAAGGAAATAAGCAGAATGGCAGAAATAGTTCTTTCAAACGAAACCGTACAATACATTAACCTTGCATCGAAATATTCAGGAGCAAACATTCTTGACTGTGTCGTTGAGGATGACCGGGTTATATTCATAGTCGCGAAAGGACAACTTGGTATCGCGATAGGCAGCAAAGCTAAAAATCTTGAGAAACTGCGGACGCTTTTTAAGAAAATCGTGAAGTTTGTTGAATTCGATGAGGATAAAACCAGGTTTGTTGAGAATCTCTGCAAACCATATAATGTGACAAAGGTGAGCTTTGAGGAAAACGAGAATATAAGTGTTGCACGAATAGAGGTGAATCCAAGGGATAAGTCAAAGCTCATCGGCAAGGGTGGACGAAACATAAACATGATTCGAAAAATGGCTAAACGTCATCATCAAATCAAGGATGTCCAAATAATTTAAAAGAGCTTTCTCCGAGGCAAAATCTTATAAAAGGTAGTATATACCAGGCATGATAGGGGGCACAGCGTGCGTATACGGTCTCATCCGATTATCGATTTTAAAAAACGTAAGGAGCTTCCGTTTTGCTTTCAGAAAAAGACGGTCATCGGCGAGGAGGGGGATACCATTGCTTCTGCGCTCCATGCTGCAGGTGTTCGAACATTGACAACGAGTTTAAAATATGATAGCCCACGTGGTTTTTTTTGCGGGATCGGGAAATGTTCCTCCTGTCTGATGCGGGTGAACGGCGTCCCGAATGTACGAACCTGTATCGCACCATTAAAAGAAGGGATTACCGTTGAGATGCAGGATAAACTCGCTTTATTACCTGATGCAGAGTTCCATGGGGAACCAAAAAAAACACTTCATGTCGATGTTTTGGTGGTTGGTGCTGGTCCTGCTGGTCTATCCGGAG